>NZ_JBFBBE010000118.1:0-27345 GCF_040682555.1 Streptomyces sp. NPDC051172 | reverse complement strand
ACGCCGAAGGGACGACGGTGTGACCGCGCTCCTCGAAGAAGCTCAGCCAGCGGCGGCGAATCTCGGCCGACTCCATCAGTGGTCCTCATTCCGGTTGTACGAGTTGTTCGAGTGCGTCTGGTACGTCGAGCCCTCGACGTACTTCGGGCTGTTGCGGTTCTCGATGGCGGGATACCGCCGGGGCGCGGGGAGTTCGGGGGCCGCGTTGATGCCGAGGGCCTCCCCCAGCTCCTCCTCACGCAGGGCCATGTTGTCCCGGACGTCCAGCGCGAAGCCGACCGCGCGGTCCTTGAGTCGGTGACCGGCCTCGATCGCCTTGTTGGCCGCGGAGGCGGCGAGGTTCTCGGGAGTCAGCTGCTTCAGCTTGCGGTTGACCTTGGTGGTGGCCCACACACCGGCGGCGACGCCCGTGGTGAACCAGAACGTACGACGGAACATCGCTGGTCTCAGTCCCTCTTCCCACGGAGGTTTCGCTTGCCCCGCCGCGCAGCCGGGACGGTCCGACCCACGATCACGGTACGCCTGGACTCCTTGGCGGGCACGTCGTCCCTGCGGGCGCCCAGGGCCCGGCGGACGCCGTAGCCGAACGCCGCGACCTTGACCAGGGGGCCGCCGAAGGTGGAGGCGACGGTGGTCGACAGCGCCGACGCGTTCGACGTGACCTCCTGGACGTCCGTCGCGATCGCGTCGACCCGGTCGATCTGGGTCTGCGCGGAGCGCACCGCCGCGGAGGCGTCGGCGAGCAGTGGGACGGCCTGGTCGGTCACGTCCGCCACGAGCTTGGTGGTCGCCCTGAGCGTCTGGGCCACCCTCGCCAACGCGACGGCGAGGAAGGAGACCAGGATCGCCCAGAAGACGGCCACCAGGATCCCGGCCACCTCTCCACCGGACACCACGTGCACCCGCTCCCTGGAACATGCCTGAACATCGAAAAGTCGTAGGCCGAGCCTATCGCGCCAGGGACGGGGCTCCGCACCGGTTACCGCCCACGCTCCGCCGAGTTGTGCGAAGCGATTGTACGGACTGAATACGGGTCAGTACGCTCCGTGTTCCATGCGGGATCATCAGCTCGGCGGCAGCTCCGGGCACGGCAATCTCCCCCTGGAGCTCAATGCGTTCGTGGGACGCTCGGCCGAACTCGCCGGGCTGGCGGGGGTGCTCGGCGCGGCTCGTCTGGTGACGGTGACGGGCGCGGGCGGGGTCGGCAAGTCACGGCTCGCGGCGCGGGCGGCGGTGCGGTGCGCGCCGCGTGACGGGGTGCGGCGGGTGGAGCTGGCGCCGGTGCGCGATCCGGAGTTCGTCGACCACGCCGTCGTGGAGGCGCTGGGGCTGACCGACCACACCACACGGCTGCCGCGCGAGACGCTGCTCGCTCATCTCGTCGAGCGTCAACTCCTGCTCGTACTGGACGGGTTCGAGCATCTGGTGGAGGCTTGCGCCGCTCTGGTGGGCGAGTTGCTCGGGCAGCTGCCCGGGCTGCGGGTGCTCGCCGTGGGGCGCAGGCCGCTGGGCGTGGCGGGTGAGCGGGTGTTTCCGCTGGCGCCGCTGAGCGAGGACGAGGCGGTCGGGCTGTTGCTGGGCCGGGCGGCCGAGCAGGGCCTTGCGGTGGCGGACGGGCCGGAGGTACGGGAGGTGTGCCGGCGCCTGGACGGCATACCGCTCGCCGTGGAGCTGGCCGCGGGGCGGCTGCGGGCCCTGTCTCCCGGGCAGCTGCTGGTCCGGCTCGACGACCGCTTCCGGCTGCTGACCGGCGGCGGACGCGATGCTCCTCCAGACTCTCGCCCGAGCCCGGGGGCACCCCCGTCCCGCCATCGGACCCTGCGGCTGGCCATCGGCTGGAGCCATGAACTGTGCACGCCGCAGGAGCGGTTGCTGTGGTCGCGGCTGTCGGTGTTCGCGGGGCGGTTCGAGCTGGAGGCCGTCGAGTACGTCTGCAGCGGGCACGGTCTGGAGGCCGACGACGTCCTCGACGTGCTCACCGAGCTCCTCGCGCAGTCGCTGGTCGTGCGCGAGGAGACACCGACGGGTGTGCGCTACCGGATGCTGGACACGGTCCGGGCGTACGGCGCCGACTGGCTGGAGGCGGCAGGAGACGCGGCCCGGCTGCGGCGGCGGCACCGCGACTGGTACCTGGGCCTTGCGACCTGGTGCGAGCTTGAGTGGTTCTCGCCGCGCCAGAACGAGGTGGCCGCGCGGGTGGAGGCGGAGCTGCCGAATCTGCGCTGCGCGCTGGAGCACTGCCTGGCCGAGCCGGAGGCGGCGTATCTGGGCCAGTACCTCGCGGGCTCGCTGTGGTTCTACTGGGTGGGCTGCGGGCGGCTGTCGGAGGGGCGGCACTGGCTGGAGCAGGCCGTACAGCTGGATGCCGGCCACGAGCGGTCCCGGCTGAAGGCGCTGTGGGTGCTCGGCCATGTCGCCGTCCTGCAGGGCGACACGGTGCCCGCGCTGGCGGCGCTGCACGAGTGCCGCGAGGAGGCGGAACGCTCGGACGACGCGACGGCGGTGGCGTACGCGGAGCACCGCACCGGATGCCTGGCCCTGGTCACGGACGACATGGCGCGCGCGGAGACGCTGCTGCGCTCGGCGCTGGAGCGCTACCGGGAGATCGGCGAGCTCAACAGCAATGTGCTGATGGGGCAGGTCGAACTGGCCATGGCGCGTGCGTTCCAGGGTGATCTGCCGGATGCGGTGCGGCTGTGCGAGGACGTCCGCCGGGTGTGCGAGGACCACGGCGAGCGGTGGACCCGCACCTATGCCCTGTACGTCCTGGCGTACGCAGCCTGGGCCGACGGCGACCCGGCGAGGGCTCGCACCCTGCTGAGGGACTGCCTGGCCGGCGCCCACTCCTTCCACGACCTGCTCGGTTCGGTGCTGGCGGTCGAACTGCTGGCCCTGGTCACGGCGGTGCAGGGCGATGCGGCGGAGGCGGCCGTGCTGCAGGGTGCGGCGGCCCGGATGTGGCTCTCGGTCGGTCTGCCGCTGTTCGGCTCGGCGTACTACAACGCCCCGCACGAGCTGTGCGAGGCGACGGCACGGGAGCGGCTAGGGGACGCGCGGTACGAGGAGTGTGTGGCGGAAGGGGCCCGGCTCATGCGGGAGGCGGCGGTGTCGCGGGCCTTGGAGCGGCCGATGGAGGCCGCTGCGTCGCCGCGAGGGCCGGTGGGGCATGCGACAGCGAGCGTGCACATGCACGAACCCGCCGCCTCCCGCGCCCACAAGGGCGGGGAGACGGCGGGCTGAGGTGGTGCTACCGCCTGCTGGTGATCAGCGGGCGTAGTACTCGACGACGAGCTGCTCGTCGCAGATCACCGGGATCTCCTTGCGGTTCGGCTCACGGTCCAGGCGGAACGCCAGGGCCTTGAGGTTCACCTGGAGGTAGCGCGGGGTCTCGCCCTCGGGGGCGAAGCCGCCCTCACGGGCGATGGAGAAGAGGGTCTTCTCGCGGCTGCGCTCGCGGACCATCACGACGTCGTCGGGACGGACGCGGAAGGAGGGCTTGTCGACCTTCTGGCCGTTGACCTCGATGTGGCCGTGCACGACCATCTGACGGGCCTGGTAGATGGTGCGGGCGATGCCCGAACGCAGGACCAGGGCGTCGAGACGGCGCTCGAGCTCGATGATCAGGGCCTCACCGGTCTTGCCCTGGACCTTGGAGGCACGCTCGTAGGCGCGGACGAGCTGGCGCTCGGACACGTCGTACTGCGCGCGCAGACGCTGCTTCTCGAGCAGACGGACCTTGTAGTCCGAGTTCTGCTTGCGGCCACGGCCGTGCTCACCCGGCGGGTAGGGGCGGGCCTCGAAGTACTTGACGGCCTTCGGGGTCAGCGCGATGCCGAGGGCACGCGACTTCTTGACCTTGGGGCGGGACTGGTTCGCCACAATCTCTCATTTCTCAGTGTTCGGCTCGTCAGAGTTGAGGGAGGTCGCATCCGCAGCCGGGGAAACCCACCGGGGTCCGTTGCCGGGCCTGGTGGGCAGCCGCTCCCCTGGTCTGGGCACATACGTGCAGCACGCGAGTGGCCCACCGGCCTGTCCCGTCCTGCGACGGGTGGTGGTGGGCTGCCCGCGACACCAATCGAACGGTGCGCGACGCTCCTGGAGTCCGGTCCGGGGACCGGGCTCCGGCTGACCGTCCCGTTCTGACTGCACGGGACACAGCACTTCGAGGGAGTCTACAGGTCGCTCAGGACCGCTTGCGACCGAGGTGCTGTCTGGTCCATTCGACCGCGTCCGCGTACCGGGCCTCGGCTCCGTGTCTGGTCGGGGTGTAGTACTCGCGGTCCTTGAGGGCGTCCGGGGCGTACTGCTGCTCGGCGATGCCCTCCGGCAGGTCGTGCGGATAGACGTACCCCTGCGCGTGCCCGAGCTTGGCGGCGCCCTTGTAGTGCCCGTCACGCAGGTGCGGGGGCACCGGGCCGGCCAGTCCCTTGCGTACGTCCTCCATGGCGGCGCCGATCGCCGTCGTCGCGGCGTTCGACTTCGGGGCGAGGGCGAGGGCGATGGTGGCGTGGCTGAGGGTGAGGGCGGCCTCGGGGAAGCCGATCATGGCGACGGCCTGGGCGGCGGCGACGGCGATCGGCAGGGCGTTGGGGTCGGCCAGGCCGATGTCCTCGCTGGCGGAGATCATCAGGCGGCGGGCGATGAAGCGGGGGTCCTCGCCGGCCTCGATCATACGGGCCAGGTAGTGCAGGGCGGCGTCCACGTCGGAGCCGCGGATGGACTTGATGAGGGCGCTGGCGACGTCGTAGTGCTGGTCGCCGTCCCGGTCGTACTTCACCGCCGCCCGGTCGACCGTCTCCTCCAGGGTCGTCAGGGAGACCTCCGTCTCGCCCTTGTCGAGGGCGGCTCCGGCGGCCGCCTCCAGCGCGGTCAGGGCGCGGCGGGCGTCCCCGCCGGCGATGCGCAGGAGGTGGTCCTCGGTGTCCTCGGGGAGGGTGACGGCGTCCTTCAGGCCGCGCTCGTCGCTCAGCGCCCGCTTGAGCAGCCCCCGGACGTCGTCGTCGGTGAGGGGTTCGAGGGTCAGGAGGAGGGAGCGGGACAGGAGCGGGGAGATCACCGAGAAGTACGGGTTCTCCGTCGTCGCCGCGATCAGGGTCACCCAGCGGTTCTCGACCGCCGGGAGGAGGGAGTCCTGCTGGGCCTTGCTGAAGCGGTGGATCTCGTCGAGGAAGAGGACGGTCTCCTTGCCGAAGCCGCCCGTGGCCCGGCGGGCGCCGTCGATGACCGCGCGGACCTCCTTGACGCCCGCGGTGATCGCCGAGAGCTCGACGAAGCGCTTGTTGGTGGCCTTGGAGACGACGTACGCCAGGGTCGTCTTGCCGGTGCCGGGCGGGCCCCAGAGGATCACCGAGGACGGTCCCGCAGGCCCGCCCGCGCCCTCGCCGACCAGGCGGCGCAGGGGCGAACCGGGCTTCAGCAGGTGCTGCTGGCCCACCACCTCGTCGAGGGTGCGCGGGCGCATCCGCACCGCCAGGGGACTGCCGGTCGGGTCCTTCTCCTGGCGTTCTTCTGCGGCTGCGGTGAACAGGTCGGGCTCCACGTCCAAAACCCTACCGGGGGTCTGGGGGTGCCCCCCAGAGAGCACAGCACCGCACTGACAATCCCCTCGGGCCCCAGGGAAGCCGGGGCCTCTGAGGCGGGGCTCAGCTGGTCCAGAAGTCCCACCAGCGGGTCAGCACCAGCATGCCGATGATGCCGACGTGCAGTACGGGCAGCACCCAGGTGAACTCGCCGAAGAAGCTCTTCAGCCAGCGCGGGGCGGGCAGGAAGCTGTTGCGGATGTTGAACGAGGTCACGTACCAGAACATGGTGATCGTCGCGACCCAGGCCAGGGAGCACCACAGGCACAGCGCGTTGATGCGGTACAGCGACTGGAACTGCAGCCAGGTGCAGAAACCGACGCCGAAGAGCGTGCCGAAGTTGAAGGTGAGCCAGTACCAGCGCGGGAAGCGGGCGCGGGCCAGCAGGCTCATGCCGACGCAGATGACGATGCCGTAGCAGACCAGGCCCAGCATCGGGTTGGGGAAGCCGAAGGCCGCGGCCTGCTTGGACTCCATCACGCTGCCGCAGGAGACGACCGGGTTGAGGCTGCAGCCCGGGGTGAACGTCTTGCCCTCGACCTTCGCCTCGAGCAGCTTGAACTTGTCGATCGTGATGACCCACGCGGCGAGCAGACCGGCCGCGCCCGTGATGATCAGCAGCAGGGCGAAGGCCCGGCTGCCGCCCACTGTGCGTGATCCCTCGGAGCTGTGGTCCCCGGCGGGTTCTGGCTCGGTGGAGACGTCTTTGACTGTGGTCTTGCTCATCACGCCGATTCCGTCTGCTTGAGAGTTGGACCTTCTTCGGGCAGTGGCCATTGTGCCGCACCAAGGCCACTGTCCACCGTTCGGTGGACATAAGGAAGTACGCACGGTCGTCCCGGAGCGTTCGGTTCCGGCCGAGGCTGAACGGCATGACATCACACGGATACGAACTCGCGGTGGACGTACGGGGACTGCGCAAGCAGTACGGGGACGTGACCGCCGTGGACGGCATCGACCTGGGCATTCGGCGTGGTGAGGTGTTCGGCCTGCTGGGACCCAACGGCGCGGGCAAGAGCACCACGGTGGAGATCCTCCAGGGCAACCGAACGCGGGACGCGGGCGAGGTGTCGGTGCTCGGCTCGGACCCGGCGACCGGCACGCGCGCGTGGCGGTCACGTGTCGGAATCGTCTGGCAGGACGAATCGGCGCCCGCCGAGTTGACGGTCCGCGAGACCGTACGGCACTTCGCCTGCTACTACCCGAGGCCGCGCGACCCGGAGGAGGTCATCGGGCTGGTGGGCCTGGAGGCCAAGGCGGGCAGCCGGATCAAGGCCCTCTCCGGAGGCCAGCGCCGACGCCTCGACGTCGCCCTGGGGGTGATCGGCGACCCCGAGCTGCTGCTCCTGGACGAGCCGACGACCGGTTTCGACCCGGCGGCCCGCCGCCAGTTCTGGGACCTGATCCGGCTGCTGGCCGACGAGGGCACGACGATCCTGCTGACCACGCACTACCTGGAGGAGGCGGAGGCGCTCGCCGACCGGCTCGCCGTCGTCGCCAAGGGGCAGGTCGTCGCCGAGGGCGAGCCCGCCGCCCTGCGGGAGCGCTACGGCACGGAGGCCACCGTCGAGTGGACCGAGCCGGACGGCGTCACCCGTGCCGAGCGCACCGACACCCCGACCAGGACGGTCGCCGAGCTCATGCACCGCTTCGACGGCGAGATCCCGGGCCTGAAGGTGGCCCGCCCCACCCTGGAGGACGTCTACCTCCGGCTGACCGGGCAGGAGGACGCACGATGACGACGACCGCCGTACGGACCAGGGCGGAGGTGCCCGCCCAGCGGCTGCCGGGAGCCTGGAGGCTGGGCCTGCGCCGTGGCGCGCTGGAGATCAAGCAGTTCTTCCGGCAGCGCGACCAGGTGGTGTTCACGTTCGCGTTCCCGGTCGTGTTCCTTTTCCTGTTCGCGTCGATCTTCCACGACGACGTCCACGGCTCCGGCGTCACCGCCTCCCAGCTGTACGTCCCCGCGATGATGGCCTCCGGCATCATGTCGACGAGCTTCCAGTCGCTGGGCATCTCGATCGCGGTCGAACGGGACGAGAAGGTGCTGCGCCGGCTGCGTGGCACACCGATGCCTCCGTCGGCGTACTTCCTGGGCAAGATCTGGCTGGTTCTGTTCACCGGCGTCGTGGAGACGGCGATCCTCCTCCTCGTCGGTACCACCCTGTACGGCGTGGACCTGCCGTCGGACGCGTCCCGGTGGTTCGACTTCGCCTGGATCTTCGTGCTGGGGCTGACCGGGTGCGCGCTGCTCGGCATCGCGATCAGCTCGGTGCCCAAGTCGGCGAAGAGCGCCAGCTCCGTGGTCGTACTGCCCTTCCTGGTCCTGCAGTTCATCTCCGGGGTGTACATCTCCATCAACACCATCCCGGACTGGATGCTGAACATCGGTGCCCTTTTCCCTCTGAAGTGGCTGTGCCAGGGGCTTCGGGGCGTGTTCCTGCCGGATTCGGCGCGGGTCCTGGAGCAGGCCGGGAGCTGGGAGTTCGGCAAGGTCGCGCTGGTGCTGGCCGCCTGGTGCGTCGGAGGATTGGTGCTGTGTCTGCTGACCTTCCGCTGGAAGACCCGGCGCGACGGATGAACCGTCCGGGTGTGGCCCGTGAGGAGCACGCCTGGGACCGGACGATCCGGCTCTGGGACGTGTACTTCGCGGTCGCCTGGGCGGCCACCCTCGCCTTCGTGCTCGCCGCGGCCCACCCGGGATTCCCGGTCCGTGCGGTCGCGGCGGCGCTGCTCGTCCCGCTGGTGCCCTGGTACGCCGTCGTGGGCCGCCCGCTGATCCAGGAGGACCCGCCGGGCCAGGGGCGGGCCGTGCGCTACCTCGCCGGGGCCATCGCGCTGTTCCTGCCGTCGGCCGTCCTGGTGGGCGAGACAAGGCTGATGGCGTTCGCGCTCATCCCCCAGTGCTTCATGACCCTGCGGATGCGGTGGTCGCTGGTGGCCGTCACCGTGATCAATCTGCTGCCGGTCGCGGGCTGGGCGCTGTTGTGGCGGCCCAGCGGCGAGGATCTGTTCGCCAACGCCCTGTTCTCCTTGGTCACCCTGGTGTTCTCGGTGGCGATCGGCGGCTGGATCATCAGGATCATCGAGCAGAGCATGGAACGGGCCGAGCTGATCGCCGAGTTGGACGCGAGCCGGCACGAGATCTCCCGTCTCTCCGCCGCGCACGGCGCTCTCGCCGAGCGGGAGCGCATGGCCCGCGAGATCCACGACACCCTCGCGCAGGGCTTCACCAGCCTGCTGATGCTGATCCAGGCGGTGGAGGCCGAACTCGACCACGACGTCCCGCAGGCCCGCCGCCATCTGGCGCTGATGGACGAGACGGCCCGGCAGAACCTGGCCGAGGCCCGCGCCCTCGTCGCCGGTGCCGCGCCCGCCGACCTCGACGGCAGCTCCCTCCCGGACGCCCTGCGCCGCCTGGCCGCCCGTCACGAGGCGACGCTGGAGGTCCAGGGCCCTGTGCGCCCACTGCCGGCCGCTCCCGAGGTGGTGGCCCTGCGCTCTTGCCAGGAGGCCTTGGCCAACGCCCGTAAGCATGCGGGGAGTTCGGCGGCGGTGGGTATCGCGCTCGCGTACTCCGACGACACGCTCACCGTGTCCGTACGGGACGACGGCTGCGGCTTCGACCCCGGCGCCCCCTGCGACGGCTACGGTCTGACGGGGCTGCGCGCCCGGGCCGGTGAGGTCGGCGGAACGGCGCAGATCCGCAGCACACCGGGGGACGGCACGACGGTGACGGTCAGCCTGCCCGTGTCACTGCCCGTCGTACCGGGGAGGAGCTCATCGTGATCCGGATCGTACTGGCCGACGACCACCCCGTCGTACGGGAGGGCCTGCGGGCCATGCTCAGCGCCGAGCCGGACCTGGAGGTCGTCGCCGACGCGGCGAGCGGCCGGCAGGCGGAGGCCCTCGCGGCCGAACTCCGGCCCGACATCGTGCTGATGGATCTGCGGATGCCGGGCGGCGGGGGCGTGGACTCGATCGTGCGGATGGGCGAGGCGGGGCTGCCGTGCCGGGTGATCGTCCTGACGACGTACGAGACGGACCGGGACATCCTGCGGGCGGTGGAGGCCGGCGCGGCGGGCTACCTGCTCAAGGACATGCCGCGGGCGGAACTGGCGGAGGCGGTGCGGGCGGCTGCGCGCGGCGAGACGGTGCTGGCGCCCTCGGTGGCGGCCCGGCTGGTCGACCAGCTGCGCACCCGGCCGGAGCGGCCGCGGTTGTCGGAGCGGGAGGCGGCGGTGCTGCGGCTGGTGGCGGAGGGGTGTACGAACGCGGAGATCGGGCGGCGGTTGTTCATCGGCGAGTCGACGGTGAAGACCCATCTCCTGCGGGCCTTCGGCAAGTTGGGGGTGGACGACCGGACGGCGGCGGTGACGAGCGCGATGCGGTTCGGCCTGCTCGACTGAACTTTTCGCCCCCGGACCCCCGCTCCTCAAACGCCGGAGGGGCTGATTCTTCAGCCCCTCCGGCGTTTGAGGACGAGAGCCGCTCAGCCCAGCCGGGCTTCCAGCTCCGCCACGATCTCGTTCACGCCGAACGCAGCCTGCTCACCGGACTCCATGTCCTTGAGCTGCACGACCCCCTCGGCGAGGTCACGCTCCCCGGCGACGATCGTGTAGCGGGCACCACTGCGGTTGGCGTTCTTCATCGCGCCCTTGAGCCCCTTGGCACCGTACGAGAAGTCCGCAGCGATGCCCAGCTTGCGCAGCTCGGTCACCTTGGCGAACAGCACGCGCCGCGCCTCCTCGCCGAGCGGCACCGCGAACACGCTGGTCGTGGACGGGAGTTGCAGCTCGACCCCCTCCGCCTCCAGAGCGAGGACCGTGCGGTCGACGCCCAGCGCCCAGCCGACGGACGGAAGCGCCGGACCGCCGATCATCTCCGACAGTCCGTCGTAGCGCCCGCCGCCGCCCACCGCGGACTGGGAGCCCAGACCGTCGTGGACGAACTCGAAGGTCGTACGGGTGTAGTAGTCCAGGCCGCGCACCAGCCTCGGGTCGTCCTCGAAGCCGACGCCCGCCGCCGAGATCAGCTCACGGACCTCCTCGTGGTACGCCTTGCAGGCGTCGCAGAGGTAGTCGCGGAGCAGCGGGGCGTCGCCCAGCTGCTTCTGGACCGACTCGCGCTTGTCGTCCAGGACGCGCAGCGGGTTGATCTCGGCACGGCGGAGGGTGTCCTCGTCGAGGTCCAGGCCGCGCAGGAAGTCCTGCAGCGCGGCCCGGTAGACGGGACGGCACTCCTTGTCGCCCAGGCTGTTGAGCAGGATCCGGAAGTTGCTCAGCCCCAGCGAGCGGTACGCCTGGTCCGCCAGGATGATCAGCTCGGCGTCCAGCGCCGGGTCCTCCGCTCCGATCGCCTCCGCGCCGACCTGCGAGAAGTGCCTGTAACGGCCCTTCTGCGGGCGCTCGTAGCGGTAGTAGGAGCCCGAGTACCAGAGCTTGACGGGCAGATTGCCCAGCTTGTGCAGGTTGGCCTCCAGCGCCGCGCGCAGCACGGACGCCGTGCCCTCGGGGCGCAGGGCGAGCCTGTCGCCGCCCTTGGTCTCGAAGGCGTACATCTCCTTGGTCACGATGTCGGTGGACTCGCCGACACCGCGCGCGAAGAGCTCCACGCTCTCGAAGCCGGGGGTCTCGATGTAGCCGTAACCGGAGTTGCGCAGAGGCGCGGCGATCGCCTCGCGGACCGCCAGGAACTTGGCGCTGTCCGGCGGGATCAGGTCGTACGTGCCCTTGGGGGCCTTGAAGGTGCTCACGGAAAGTCTCGTCACATTCCTCGTCGGGGAGCGTCGACATCCGCTCCCTGGCCGGCGGCGGCCACCTGCCGCAGATACGGGTTGGTGGAGCGCTCCTGGCCGATGGTCGTCTGGGGGCCGTGGCCGGACAGCACCACGGTCGAGTCCTCGAGCGGCAGGCACACGCGGGCCAGCGAGTCGAGCATCTCGGCCATGTCACCGCCGGGCAGGTCGGTGCGTCCGATGGAGCCGGCGAAGAGCAGATCCCCGGAGAAGAACACGGAGGGGATCTCCGTGGTCTCGGGCATCCGGAAGGTCACCGACCCCTTGGTATGGCCGGGCGCGTGCGCGACGGAGAACTCCAGACCCGCGAGCGCCAGCTTCGCGCCGTCGGTCAGTTCCTTGACGTCGTCGGGCTCCCCCACCGTCAGCTCGCCCATCAGCGGCATGCCGATGGAGCGGCCGAGCGCCTTCTCGGGGTCCGCCATCATGTAGCGGTCCTCGGGGTGGATCCAGGCCGGTACGTCGTGCGCGCCGCACACCGGGACGACCGAGGCCACATGGTCGATGTGGCCATGGGTGAGGACGACCGCGACGGGCTTGAGCCGATGCTTCTTCAGCGCTTCCTCGACTCCTTGGGCGGCCTGATGGCCCGGGTCGATGATCACGCACTCCTCACCGGCGGCGGGGGCGACGAGATAACAGTTCGTCCCCCAGGCCCCGGCGGGGAACCCGGCAATGAGCACGATCGTCCTTCGTTGTGTCGATACGGGCGGCTGCTGCTGACCTCAGAGCCTACCGGCGCTGCCGATTCCTCAGCGAACCCATATACGGTACGGGGCACACGCAGGCGGTCGGCTCACGAGACACACGCGTACCGGTCCACGTACGAGACGCATGAGGAGAGAACCCGGTGGTCACCCAGGAACAGCGCAAGCGTCAGCTCGCCCGCGAGAAGTTCTTGCGCCAGCAGCAGCGCCGTACGGCCGCGCGGCGCAAGGCGAAGATGCGCAACTCCGTGATCGCGTCGGTGCTCGGTGTGGTCGTCATCGTCAGTGTGGCGCTGTACACGACCGGGGCCCTCAAGGGCGACGACAAGGCCAACGCCAGCGCGCAGACGTCCCCGAGCGCAGCCCCGACCAGCAAGGCTCCCGACCCGTGCGCGAAGCCGGCCAAGGGTTCGGTGAAGAAGCTGAGCTGGAAGAAGGAGCCGGCGATGACCATCGACAAGTCGGCGAAGTACACGATGAATCTCGCCACGACGTGCGGTGACATAGACATCGCGCTGAAGGCGTCGGCGGCGCCGCACACCGTCAACTCGTTCAACTTCCTCGTCGGACAGGGCTACTTGGACCACACCAAGTGCCACCGGCTGACCGACCAGGGCATCTACGTGCTGCAGTGCGGCGACCCGCAGGGAACCGGAATGGGCGGTCCCGGCTACACGATCCCGGACGAGAACCTCAAGGACAAGAGCCTCAAGGGGCAGGTGTACCCGGCGGGCACGGTCGCCATGGCCAACCAGTACAACGCCCAGACGAAGCAGGGCCGCAACACCGGCGGCAGCCAGTTCTTCCTGGTCTACCAGGACAGTCCGCTGCCGCCCGACTACACCCCGTTCGGCACGATCTCCGAGGCGGGCATGAAGGTTCTCAAGAAGATCGCCGCCGCCGGCGCCCAGCCCGCCGACCCCGCGACGCAGAACACGGCACCCAATGCGACCGTGGTGATCAACAAGGCGACGATCACCAAATCCTGACCGTCAAGTGCGAAATTTCGGTCGCGCGGGATGCGGACAGGCAACCCGCCGGTCGCCTATGTTGGCCGTGACGAAACTGTGGACGATGCCCGGGGGCAGTGAGGCCCCTCGCAGGCATCATGTGGAGGAGGCGCTGTGAGCAGCGACCCGTGGGGCCGCGTCGACGAGACGGGGACCGTGTACGTGCGTACGGCCGATGGCGAGCAGGTCGTCGGTTCCTGGCAGGCAGGCTCCCCCGAGGAGGCGCTGGCCTATTTTGAGCGCAAGTACGAGGGCCTGGTTGTCGAGATCGGCCTCCTCGAGAAGCGAGTGAAGACCACCGACCTGTCCGCGAAGGACGCGCAGGCCGCCATCGACCACATCCGTGAGCAGGTCGACGCGCACCACGCGGTCGGCGACCTGGACGCGCTGCGGACGCGGCTGGACAAGCTCGTGGCGACGGTCGAGGCGCGGCGTGAGGAGCGCAAGCAGCAGCGCGCGAAGCAGTCCGACGAGGCGCGGAACGCCAAGGAGGCCCTGGTCACCGAGGCGGAACAGCTGGCGCAGTCCGACCAGTGGCGGGCCGCCGGTGAACGGCTGCGCTCGCTGGTGGACACCTGGAAGGGGCTGCCGCGGCTCGACCGCAAGTCGGACGACGAGCTGTGGCACCGCTTCTCGCACGCCCGGTCGGCGTTCTCCAAGCGCCGCAAGGCGCACTTCGCCTCGCTGGACGCGCAGCGGGAGGACGCCCGCAAGGCCAAGGAACGGCTGGTCGCCGAGGCCGAGGCGCTGTCCGGCTCGACGGACTGGGGCCCCACGGCCGCGCGCTACCGCGAGCTGATGACGGAGTGGAAGGCCGCGGGCCGCGCCCAGCGCGAGCACGAGGACGACCTGTGGAACCGCTTCCGCGGCGCCCAGGACGTGTTCTTCGCCGCCCGCAGCTCGGTCTTCGCCGAGCGGGACGCCGAGCAGTCGGAGAACCTGAAGCTGAAGGAGGAGCTGGCCGAGGAGGCCGAGAAGATCCTCCCGGTCACGGACCTCAAGACGGCGCGCGCCGCGTTCCGTTCGGTCAACGAGCGCTGGGAGGCCATCGGCCACGTACCGCGGGACGCGCGCCCGAAGGTCGAGGGCCGGATGCACGCCGTGGAGCGGGCCATCCAGGAGGCCGAGGAGGCCGAGTGGCGCCGGACGAACCCGGAGGCACGCGCGCGTGCCGAGGGTCTGACCGGTCAGCTCCAGGCCGCCGTCGACAAGCTGAAGGGCCAGATCGAGCAGGCCCGCGCCCAGGGCAACAACGCCAGGGCCGACAAGCTCGAGCGCGAGCTGGAGGGCCGCCAGGCGCTCCTGGACCAGGCGCTGAAGGGCCTGCAGGAGTTCGGCGGCTGACCGCCTGTTGCACGAAGAAGGGGCCCGTACCTGCAGGTACGGGCCCCTTCTCGTCGTACGACTGGTTCTACGACCTGGTGCGCGCCGACGTCACGCGGTACACGTCGTAGACGCCCTCCACGCCACGCACCGCCTTCAGGACGTGGCCGAGATGCTTCGGGTCGCCCATCTCGAAGGTGAAGCGTGAGGTGGCCACGCGGTCGCGGGAGGTCTGGACGGCCGCGGAGAGGATGTTGACGTGCTGGTCGGACAGGACACGGGTGACGTCCGAGAGCAGCCGGGAGCGGTCCAGGGCCTCGACCTGGATGGCGACCAGGAAGACCGAGGACTGGGTGGGCGCCCACTCGACCTCGAGGATGCGCTCGGGCTCACGGGACAGTGACTCCACGTTGACGCAGTCGCTGCGGTGAACCGATACTCCGCTACCGCGTGTGACGAAGCCGATGATGGGGTCGCCGGGAACGGGTGTACAACAGCGGGCCAGTTTGACCCACACGTCCTCGACGCCCTTGACGATGACGCCCGGGTCGGCGCTGGAGCGCCGCTTGCGGCTGCGGCTGCGGGACGGCGGGACCGACTCGTCGATCTCCTCGGTGGCCGCCTCCTCGCCGCCGAGCGCGGAGACGAGCTTCTGCACGACGTTCTGCGCGGACACATGGCCCTCGCCGATCGCCGCGTACAGCGCGGAGATGTCCGGGTAGCGCATCTCGTGTGCGAGCGTGACGAGCGAGTCGCCGGTGAGGATGCGCTGGATCGGCAGGTTCTGTTTGCGCATGGCGCGGACGATGGCGTCCTTGCCCTGCTCGATCGCCTCGTCGCGGCGCTCCTTGGAGAACCACGCCCGGATCTTGTTGCGGGCGCGCGGCGACTTCACGAAGCCGAGCCAGTCGCGGGACGGGCCCGCGCCTGCCGCCTTGGAGGTGAAGACCTCGACCAGGTCGCCGTTGTCGAGGGTCGATTCCAGCGGTACGAGACGGCCGTTGACCCGTGCTCCTATGGTGCGGTGGCCGACCTCGGTGTGGACCGCGTAGGCGAAGTCCACCGGGGTGGCCCCGGCCGGGAGCGCTATGACGTCACCCTTCGGGGTGAAGACGAAGACCTCGTTGCGCGACAGGTCGAAGCGCAGGGACTCCAGGAACTCGCCGGGGTCCTCGGTCTCCTTCTGCCAGTCCAGGAGCTGGCGCAGCCACGCCATGTCGTTGAGGTGGTCGTCCTTGCCGCCGCCCTTGGGTGCGTCCGAACGCACCTTGGAGGCGCCGGCGACGGCCTCCTGCTTGTACTTCCAGTGCGCGGCGATGCCGTACTCGGCGCGGCGGTGCATGTCGAACGTGCGGATCTGCAGCTCGACGGGCTTTCCGTTGGGGCCGATGACCGTCGTGTGCAGCGACTGGTACATGTTGAACTTGGGCATCGCGATGTAGTCCTTGAACCGGCCGGGGACCGGGTTCCATCGCGCGTGCACGGTGCCGAGGGCGGCGTAGCAGTCTCGGACGGTGTCGACGAGGACGCGGATGCCCACCAGGTCGTAGATCTCCGCGAAGTCGCGACCGCGGACGATCATCTTCTGGTAGACGCTGTAGTAGTGCTTCGGGCGCCCGGTGACGGTGGCCTTGATCCGCGCGGCCCGCAGATCCTGCTGCACCTCGTCGGTCACTATGGCGAGGTACTCGTCCCGCTTGGGCGCCCGCTCGGCGACGAGCCGCACGATCTCGTCGTACATCTTGGGGTAGAGGATCGCGAACGCGAGGTCCTCCAGTTCCCACTTGATGGTGTTCATGCCCAGCCGGTGGGCGAGCGGCGCGTAGATCTCGAGGGTCTCGCGCGCCTTCTTCTCCTGCTTCTCGCGCTTGAGGTAACGCATGGTGCGCATGTTGTGCAGGCGGTCGGCGAGCTTGATGACCAGGACGCGGGGGTCCTTGGCCATGGCGACGACCATCTTGCGTACGGTCTCGGCCTGCGCGGCCTCGCCGAACTTGACCTTGTCCAGCTTGGTGACGCCGTCGACGAGCAGGGCGACCGAGTCGCCGAAGTCGCGGCGGAGCTGGTCGAGGCCGTACTCGGTGTCCTCCACGGTGTCGTGCAGCAGGCCGGCCATCAGCGTGGCCGGATCCATCCCCAGCTCGGCCAGGATGGTGGTCACGGCGAGCGGATGCGTGATGTACGGGTCGCCGCTCTTGCGCTTCTGGCCGCGGTGCCAGCGCTCGGCGACCTGGTAGGCCTTCTCTATCTGCCGCAGCGTCGACGTCTCGATCTTCGGGTCGTTGCTGCGCACTATCCGCAGCAGCGGCTCCAGGACCGGGTTGTACGGGTTGGAACGCTGGACGCCGAGGCGGGCGAGGCGGGCGCGGACGCGGTTGGAAGAGCCGGAGCGGGCGGGCTGGCCGGTGTTCGGGCGCACCGCAGGGGAGGCCGTGGGCCGCTCGGGTGGCGGGGGCTTGGGACGCGACTCCTCGGCCGACTTGTCGACGGGCGCGGACTGGGCGTGCTCGACCGGCCCGCGGGTGTCGTTCTTCGCGTGGGGCGCGTTCGGCGCGGGCTTGGCCGCGGCTGCCGAGGCGGACTCGGGCTTGGCGGCGGTCAGGTGCTGGGCCTCGTCTGGCAAGAGGACTCCTCGTGCGCGATCCGGGTCCCCCGGTCAGGCTCCGGAGACCCCATGGTAGCGATCCTGGGCCGCAGGATCGCCTTCAGGCCAATGTGAGGGCCGTCTACCGAAGAAACACAAGGGACTGCTGCCGGATTCCGCGAGGCGGCCTCGGGGTGATCCGGGGGTGTCCTGCGGGTGGCCGGGGGCCTGCCTCCGGCGTTCACTCGCAGCGGCTTGCGGGCGCCCGCGGGACGCCGCAGCCCGGCGCGGGAACAGCACGCCGGGCGCATGCAGCGGAGCGCAAGCCGGGCGCATGCGCGGGGGCGGGTCGTTCTCAAAGGCGCCATGCACGGTCAGGCCGGGCGCGGGCAGGAGCAGCGGGCGATGCACGACACAGCCCCGGCGCAGAGGACGAGCCCGTCGGATGCAGGCCGTGGGCGCTGCCCGAGGGAGGCGCCGTCCACAGGGCGGTGATGTGCGAACGGCCGGCCCGGAAAGTCGGGGCGGCCGTTCGTTGTGCGGGTGCGACGTCCGGTCAGACGGCGAGCAGGGCCTCCAGCGGGGCTCCGGTGAGGGTCGGTTCCAGGCGGGCGCGGCCGCCGAGGAAGCCGAGTTCCATCAGGACCGCGAGGCCGGCGACCTCGGCTCCCGCGCGGCGGATCAGCTGGATGGAGGCCTCGGCGGTGCCGCCCGTGGCAAGGACGTCGTCGACGATCAGGATGCGGTCGTCGGCGAACAGGTCCTCGGCGTGCACCTCGATCTCCGCCGAGCCGTACTCCAGGTCGTACGTCTGGCCGAGGGTGGCTCCGGGGAGCTTGCCCGCCTTGCGTACGGGGATGAAGCCGAGGCCGGCGCGGACGGCGACGGGGGCACCGAGGATGAAGCCGCGGGCCTCCAGGCCGACGACCTTGGTGGCACCCGTGTTCGCGGCGATCTCGGCGAGCGCGTCGGTGAGCGCCGTGAAGGCCGCCGGGTCCGCAAGCAGCGGGGTGATGTCCTTGAACATCACACCCGGCTCCGGGTAGTCCGCCACGTCACGGATGCGGCTGAGCAGCAGCTCCTTGATGTCGGTCATCGGCGCTTCCCGGAGGGACGGCCCCGGCCGCGGTTGCGCGACGCCGGCTGGTTGCGCGGCCCGACG
Organism: Streptomyces sp. NPDC051172; assembly: GCF_040682555.1. Lineage (NCBI taxonomy): Bacteria > Bacillati > Actinomycetota > Actinomycetes > Kitasatosporales > Streptomycetaceae > Streptomyces > Streptomyces sp. NPDC051172. Next base: position 9,183 of record NZ_JBFBBE010000118.1, on the reverse strand, counting down.
ACCGCGTGAGCGGCGTCCTCCGGCTCGTCGTCGTAGCGGTCGTCCGCGGTCTCGGCCTCCAGCGGCCCGCCTTCCGCAGCGGCCTGGGCGCGCTTGGCGAGGACGCGCTTCTTGAGCGCCTTCATCTGCGGCTCGCGCTCCTTGAGGTCGGCGACGAGCGGCGTGGCGATGAAGATCGAGGAGTACGCACCGGCCGCGAGGCCGACGAACAGCGACAGCGAGATGTCGTTGAGCATGCCGGCGCCGAGGAAGCCGCCACCGATGAACAGCAGGCCCGCAACCGGCAGCAGCGCGACCACCGTGGTGTTGATGGACCGCATCAGGGTGCTGTTGATCGAGCGGTTGGCGATGTCGCTGAACGTCCAGCGGGTCTGCTTGGTGATGTCCTTCGTCTGCTCCTTGAGGCTGTCGAAGACGACGACCGTGTCGTAGAGCGAGTAACCGAGGATCGTGAGCAGACCGATCACCGTGCCCGGCGTGACCTCGAAGCCGACGAGGGCGTAGATGCCGGTCGTGATGGTGATGTCGTGGACCAGGGCGACCAGCGCGGCGACCGCCATCCGCCACTCGAACGCGATCGCCAGGTAGATCACCACGAGGACCATGAAGATCGCCAGGCCCTGCCAGGCCTTGCTGGCGATCTGGTCACCCCAGCTGGGGCCGACCAGGTCGGCGTTGATGTTCTCGGTGTTGACGTTCAGGTCCTTGGCGAGCTTGTCCTTGATCGCGTCGGACTTGTCGGTGTCGATGCCCGCGATCTGGATGCGCAGGCTGCCGTCGCCGAGCTTCTGGACGACCGCGTCGTGACCGGACGCGCTCTGCGCGTACCCCTCGGCCGTGGCGACCGAGGCGGTCATGTGCTTCGGGGTGGTGAAGACGGCACCGCCCTGGAACTCGATGCCCATGTTCAGGCCGCGCACCGCCAGGCCCAGGACGGCCGTGATGGTGATCAGGATCGAGATGCCGTACCAGATCTTGCGGTTGCCGACGAAGTCGTAGCCGACCTCACCGCGGTGCAGACGGGCGCCGAGGCTGCCGAGTTTCGACATCTCACGCCTCCTTCGGGTCGACGGGGGCGGAGGGACGACGAGTGCGGCGCAGAGGCGGCTTGGCGCCGAGTGCCTTCGGGTCGAGGCCCGACCACTTGTGGCCGTTCGCGAAGAACTTCTTGCGGGCGAGGATCGTCATCAGCGGCTTGGTGAACAGGAAGACGACGACCACGTCGAGCACGGTGGTCAGACCGAGCGTGAACGCGAAGCCCTGGACCTTGCCGACCGTGACGATGAACAGCACCGCGGCGGCGAGGAACGATACGAAGTCGGAGACCAGGATGGTGCGCCGGGCGCGCGGCCAGGCCCGCTCGACGGCGGGGCGCAGCGAGCGGCCCTCGCGGATCTCGTCCCGGATGCGTTCGAAGAACACGATGAACGAGTCCGCCGTGATACCGATCGCGACGATCGCACCGCAGACCGCCGGCAGGTTCAGCGCGAAGCCGATGGCCTTGCCGAGCAGCGACATGATCACATAGGTGAGGATCGCGGAGACCAGCAGCGAGGGGATTGCGATGACCGACAGGCCGCGGTAGAAGATCAGCAGGTAGACGACGACCAGCGCGAGGCCGATGGCACCGGCGATCAGACCGGCGTGCAGCTGCTCGCCGCCGAGCGCGGCGGTCACCGTGGTGACGCTGTCCTCCTTGAAGGTCAGCGGCAGCGCGCCGTAAGACAGCATGTTGGCGAGGCTCTGCGCCTCCTGCTGGCTGAAGTGGCCGGTGATCTCCGCGTTGCCGCCGGTGAGCGCCTGGCTGACGGACGGGTCCGAGACGACGTTGCCGTCGAGGACGATGGCGAACTGGTTCTGCGGGGACTGGTTCTTGGCCAGCTTGCCGGTGATGTCACCGAACTTCTTGGAGCCCTTGCCCGTGAACTCCATGGTGACGGTCCAGCCGGCGGCCGTCTGCGTGTTGAAGCGGGCTTGGGCGTTCTTGACGTCGGTGCCGTCGACCTCGGCGGGGCCGAGGATGTACTTCTGCCACTGGCCCGAGGAGTTCTGGCCGCAGGCGATCGTCGGGTCGCTGGGCTTGGCGCCCTGGCCCGCGGTGGCGCGCTGCTTCTTGTTCGTGCAGTCGAGCGCGCTGTACTGCGCCTCCAGCTTCGCGGCCGCCGCGTTGCCGGACGAGCTGTTGCTCGGGGACGGGGGGGCGGAGGTCTTCGCGCTCGAGGAGGCGGTGGCGCTCGGCGTCGCGCCGGCCTTCAGGGCGCCGGTGACGGCGCGGCCCTGCGAGGTGGCGGTCGGCGAAGGAGTCGAGGAGGAGGACGGGGTCGACTTGCCCGTGGCCTTCTGGGTGGCCTTGTCCGTGGCCTTGCCCGAGGGGCTGGCGGAAGCGCTCGGCGACGGGCTGGTCGCGGGGCCGCCGGAGACCTCGGTGGTGAGCACCGGACGGAAGTACAGCTTGGCGGTGGTGCCGACCTGCTGCCGCGCTTCCTTGGAGTTCGTGCCCTTGGGGATGTTGACGATGATGTTCTTGTTGCCCTGGGTCTGAACCTCGGCCTCCGTGACACCAAGACCATTGACACGGTTGTTCATGATCTCAACCGCGGTGTCCATGTTGGTCTTGTTGATCGCGGACTCCTGGCCCGGCTCTGCGACCGCCCGGAGCGTGATGCTCGTACCACCGGCCAGGTCGATACCGAGACGCGGAGTGGTGTTTCCGGAAGCGAACATTCCTCCGGTGAGCGCCACGATGGCGATCAGGATGAGGGCCAGCGAGCGCCCCGGCTTGCTCTGGGCGCTCGCGCTCCGGCCCTTTTTAGGTGCTGCCACCTTCTCGTACTCCCTCTCGGGCCGCTCCGCGCCGGGTCAGCGCGGGGTCGGCCATGACTGGTGTCGGGATCCCCGTGTGCGAGATGCGCACGTCCCGGGACGCGCGAGGTCGGCCGCGCGCCCGGGACGTGAACTACTTCGCCTCGGAGTCGCCGTCGGTCTTCTTCGGCTCTTCGTCCGACTTGGCTTCGGCGGCCGGGGTGTCCTCGGCCGGCTCCTCGGGCGTGTCCTTCTTGTCGAGGTCGACGGACTTGTCGTCGGAGGCGGCGGCAGCTTCGTCGGCGGAGTCGTCGGTCTCGGTGAGGGAGGAGGCGTCGTCCGGGACCAGGTCGGAGTCGGACTTCAGGTCGTGCTCGATGCCGTGCACGATGCGGTTGTACTCGTCGTCGCTGAGCACGGAACCGATGGCGTTCTTCGCGAAGAGGAGCTCGACACCCGGGCCGGCGTCGAGGAGGACCGTGTCCTCGTTGACCTCCTTGACCGTCGCGTACATGCCCCCGATCGTGCGGACGCCGCTGCCGGGCTGCAGCTCGTTGCGCATCGTCGCGGCCTGCTGCTGCTTGCGCTTGGCCGAACGGGTCATGAGGAACATGGCCCCGATGAGCACGATGAACGGGAGGAGCATGGTGATATTCACGGGACGGAATTCCTTCGCACGACCGCGATGGAGAGCGGCCTCATGGATGGGGGTATGTATACCGCCGACAAAGGCGGCATCGGCGGAGTCTAAGCGAGTCCGCGCGCATGGAACAACGCTCAGCATGGCACCTGGGTTCCTGGCCCGGCCAATGCCCGCGCCGTCACAGAGGCATCACGTCCCGAACAGGTCCTGTTGTCCGTTTCCCGCAGCGGCCGAGCGGGGCGGGGTGAGGCCCAGATGCGCCCATGCGGCAGGCGTGGCGACCCGGCCGCGGGGCGTACGCGCGAGCAGTCCTTCCCGCACGAGGAAGGGCTCGGCGACCTCTTCGACGGTCTCACGCTCCTCCCCCACCGCGACGGCGAGGGTGGACAGGCCCACGGGACCGCCGCCGAACAGCTTGAGCAGAGCCTGCAGGACACCCCGGTCGAGCCGGTCGAGGCCGCGGGCGTCGACCTCGTAGACCGCGAGGGCCGCCGCCGCGATGTCCCGGGTGATGATTCCGTCGGCCTTGACCTGGGCGTAGTCGCGCACCCGGCGCAGCAGCCGGTTGGCGATACGGGGCGTACCGCGGGAGCGGCCGGCGATCTCGGCGGCGCCGTCGGCCTGGATCTCGACGTCGAGCAGATTCGCCGAGCGGTGGATGACGCGCTCCAGCTCGGCGGGCTCGTAGAACTCCATGTGCGCGGTGAAGCCGAAGCGGTCGCGCAGCGGAGGCGGCAGCAGTCCCGCGCGCGTGGTGGCGCCGACCAGCGTGAACGGGGGCAGTTCGAGCGGGATGGCGGTGGCGCCGGGGCCTTTGCCGACGATGACGTCGACCCGGAAGTCCTCCATCGCCATGTAGAGCATCTCCTCGGCGGGCCGGGACATGCGGTGGATCTCGTCGAGGAAGAGGACCTCGCCCTCCTGGAGGGAGGAGAGGATCGCGGCGAGGTCGCCGGCGTGCTGGATGGCGGGGCCCGACGTGATGCGGATGGGGGCGCCCATCTCGGCCGCGATGATCATCGAGAGGGTGGTCTTGCCGAGGCCCGGTGCACCGGAGAGCAGCACGTGGTCGGCGGTGGCGCCACGCGCGCGTGCGGCGCGCAGTACCAGGTCGAGCTGCTCGCGGACCTTCTCCTGGCCGATGAACTCGTCCAGGTCCTTGGGGCGCAGGGCCGCCTCGACGGCCTGGTCCTCACGGTCGGCGACAGAGCCCACCAGCCGCTCGGGGCCGGGGGCGTCGGTCGGGTCGTCCCAGTTCACTGAGATCTCTCCTCACTGGGGTGGTGCAGGCGGGTCAGCGGGCGCGGTTGAGGGTCTGCAGGGCCGCCTTCAGCAGCTGACCGACCTGGGGCGTGCCCCCGGCCGCCTCGGCCTGCGGTGCCACGGCGGACACGGCCTCGTCGGCCTCGCGGGTGGCGTACCCGAGGCCGATCAGCGCGGCGTGCAGCTGGTCGCGCCAGCCGGAGGTGACCGCCGTACCGACGGCCGGGGCGCCGATCGGCTCGCCGAGCCGGTCCTTGAGCTCCAGCAACAGCTTCTGGGCGCCCTTCTTGCCGATGCCGGGGACGGCGATGAGGGCCTTCTCGTCGCTCGTGGACACCGCCCGGCGCAGGGCGTCCGGGGTGTGCACGGCCAGCATCGCCTGCGCCAGCCGCGGGCCGACGCCGCTCGCGGTCTGCAGCAGTTCGAAGACCTGGCGCTCGTCATCGTCCACGAAGCCGTACAGCGTCAGCGAGTCCTCCCGTACGACGAGGGAGGTGGCGAGCTTGGCCGGCTGGCCGAGACGGAGCGTGGAGAGCGTGTTCGGTGTGCACTGCACGGCCATGCCGACACCGCCGACCTCGACCACGGCGGCGTCGGGGGCGAGTGCGGCGACCGTGCCGCTCACGAAGGCGATCATGCCGTACGGCCTTTCGTTGCGTTGGCTGCGTGCAGGGCGACCGCCTGCTGGAGTCGGTTCTGGGCGGGGGCGCGCCAGATGTGGCAGATGGCGAGCGCGAGGGCGTCGGCCGCGTCGGCCGGTTTCGGGGGTGCGTCGAGCCGGAGCAGCCGGGTCACCATGGCGCCGACCTGGGCCTTCTCCGCGCGGCCGCTGCCGGTGACGGCGGCCTTGACCTCGCTGGGGGTGTGCAGGGCGACGGGGAGTCCACGGCGGGCGGCGCACAGCATGGCGACGGCGCTGGCCTGGGCGGTGCCCATCACGGTCCGTACGTTGTGCTGGCTGAACACCCGCTCCACGGCGACGACTTCGGGCCGGTGCTCGTCCAGCCACTGCTCTATGCCCTGCTCGATGGCGACCAGTCGCTGCCCCAACTCGGCGTCCACGGGCGTGCGTACGACACCGACGCCGACCATGGTGAGCGGGCGGCCCGCGACCCCCTCGACGACACCGACACCGCATCGCGTCAGTCCGGGGTCCACCCCCAGTACGCGCACGCGCCCTCCCCTCGGTGATCTTTGACTTTCACGCCAGGCTAGCCGCTGCCACCGACAACGGCGGCGGGCCGGTGGGACGTGTTGTCCCACCGGCCCGCCGAAACCGCTTCGTTCGCGGCGGCGTTACGCGTCGACCTTCTCCATGACCTCGTCGCTGACGTCGAAGTTGGCGAAGACGTTCTGCACGTCGTCGCTGTCCTCGAGCGCGTCGATCAGCTTGAAGATCTTCTTGGCGCCCTCCTCGTCCAGTTCGACCTGGACGGACGGCACGAAGCTGGAGTCGGCGGAGTCGTAGTCGATCCCGGCGTCCTGGAGGGCGGTGCGGACCGCGACCAGGTCGGTCGCCTCGCTGATGACCTCGAAGGACTCACCGAGGTCGTTGACCTCCTCGGCACCCGCGTCCAGGACGGCACCCAGGACGTCGTCCTCGGTCAGCTCGCCCTTGGGGACGATGATGACGCCCTTGCGGCTGAACATGTACGACACGGAACCCGGGTCCGCCATGTTGCCGCCGTTGCGGGTCATGGCGACGCGGACGTCGGAGGCGGCGCGGTTGCGGTTGTCGGTGAGGCACTCGATGAGCACTGCGACGCCGTTCGGGCCGTAGCCCTCGTACATGATCGTCTCGTAGTCGGCGCCACCGGCCTCGAGACCACCGCCGCGCTTGATCGCGGAGTCGATGTTCTTGTTCGGCACCGACTGCTTCTTGGCCTTCTGCACGGCGTCGTACAGCGTCGGGTTGCCTTCGAGGTCGACTCCGCCCATGCGCGCAGCGACCTCGATGTTCTTGATCAGCTTCGCGAAGAGCTTGCCGCGCTTGGCGTCGATCACGGCCTTCTTGTGCTTCGTCGTGGCCCATTTAGAGTGGCCGGACATCTGCCTGTCTCCTTCGCGTAACCCATCTATGAACGAACGCCAGAGATCCTACAAGGACTCCGGTGCTACTCCGCTGTCCGGTTCGCGCGCACCACGTCGACGAACAGGGAGTGCACGCGGTGGTCGCCGGTCAGTTCCGGATGGAACGACGTGGCCAGCGCGTTGCCCTGGCGGACCGCGACGATGTGGCCGTCGTGCTCGGCGAGCACCTCGGTCTCGGCACCGACGGACTCCACCCAGGGGGCGCGGATGAAGACGCCCTCTACAGGATCGCCCTCGACGCCCCGGACGTCGACCGCCGCTTCGAAGGACTCGTTCTGCCGTCCGAAGGCGTTGCGGCGCACGATCATGTCGATGCCGCCGATGGTCTCCTGGCCCGAGCGCGGGTCGAGGATCTTGTCGGCGAGCATGATCATGCCCGCGCAGGTGCCGTAGACGGGCATTCCGTCACGCACGCGCACGCGGAGCGGGTCCATCACGCCGAAGAGGACGGCCAGCTTGGAGATGGTGGTGGACTCGCCGCCGGGGATGACGAGGCCGTCCACCTCGGCGAGTTCCTCGGGGCGCCTGACCGGCCTGGCCACGGCGTCGGCCGCGGCCAGGGCGATGAGGTGCTCCCGTACGTCGCCCTGGAGGGCCAGGACGCCTATGACGGGGATGTTCATGTGATCCTGTGCCTTACCAGCCGCGGTTGGCGTAGCGCTCGGCCTCGGGGAGGGTGTCGCAGTTGATGCCGACCATGGCCTCGCCGAGGTTGCGGGACGCGTCCGCGATGATCTTGGGGTCGTCGTAGAAGGTGGTCGCCTTGACGATGGCGGCGGCGCGCTTGGCCGGGTCGCCGGACTTGAAGATGCCGGAGCCGACGAAGACGCCCTCGGCGCCGAGCTGGCGCATCAGAGCGGCGTCGGCGGGGGTGGCGACGCCACCCGCGGAGAACAGCACCACCGGGAGCTTGCCGAGCTCGGCGACCTCCTTGACCAGCTCGTACGGGGCGCGCAGATCCTTGGCGGCGGCGTACAGCTCGTTGTTGTCGAAGCCGCGCAGCCTGGCGATCTCGTTCTTGATCTGGCGCAGGTGGCGGACGGCCTCGACGACGTTGCCGGTGCCGGCCTCGCCCTTGGAGCGGATCATGGCGGCACCCTCGGCGATGCGGCGCAGGGCCTCGCCCAGGTTGGTGGCACCGCAGACGAAGGGGGTGGTGAACGCCCACTTGTCGGAGTGGTTGACCTCGTCGGCCGGGGTGAGGACCTCGGACTCGTCGATGTAGTCGACGCCGAGGGACTGCAGGACCTGGGCCTCGACGAAGTGGCCGATGCGGGACTTGGCCATGACCGGGATGGAGACGGCCTCGATGATGCCCTCGATCATGTCCGGGTCGGACATCCGGGCCACGCCGCCGTCCTTGCGGATGTCGGCCGGGACCCGCTCCAGGGCCATGACGGCGACGGCGCCCGCGTCCTCGGCGATCTTCGCCTGCTCCGGCGTGACGACGTCCATGATCACGCCACCCTTGAGCTGCTCGGCCATTCCGCGCTTCACGCGCGCGGTGCCGGTCTCGGGGGCCTGGTTTTCGGAGAGCGTGCTGGACACGGGTGACCTCGCTGAAGTGAAAGAGGGTTTCTGCAAGCACCGAGGAAACGTGAGTGGGCCAGTCCACAGCAAGGGCCAATGAGAAGTCGGTGGATCCTTTTCGCCCTCCGGCGCCCCCTCGACGGGCGCGTCAGCCGGACGGCCGCGACTCGTCCAGCACCCAGCAGCGGTGGAGGCCGGGTCGGCCCGCAGCCGTGGCCGCCCTGAACCTCGTGGACCACTCCGGTCGGCGCCGCCACGATGACGAAGACCCTGCCGTTGTCATTGCCCTCCAGGTCGAGGAAGACGCGGCGTCTCCCGTCAGTCATTGCCGGTGGTCGCCTAGACCGCGCGGTCGGCCAGTGCCGCCGGTGGCTCGTCGTCCATCTCGAAGGCCATCGGGAAGGGGGCGTGGCCGGCCAGGCGGAACCAGCGGACCTTGCGGTGTTCGCGCAGGCGGCGGGCCGCGCCCACCGCGTCGTTGTGGAAGCGGCGGGCCATCGGGACCCGGCGTACGGCCTCGGTGAGCTCGCGGGCGGCGGCTTCCCCGCCGGGTGCCTCGCGGACCACCTCCACCTGGGGCGCCTCCGCGAAGACGGCCCGCAGCGCCTGGCTCAACTCGCTCTCGGCGACCTCCCGTTGGTCCTCCTCGGCCTGCCGGGCGGCGTGCGCCGCCTCGTACAGGACGATCGACGCTGCCGGGTCGAGAACGCCGGAGGTGGCGAGTTCCTGGGCCACGGAGGCCCTGCGCAGCAGCTGCGCGCTCAGCGGGACGGCTGGAAGAAGCCTCTCGAGGGCCTGGCGACCCCTGACGGATTCACGGACGCCGGGTTCCACTGGCCGCCCGACGGCGAGCA
>NZ_JBFBBE010000117.1:0-27652 GCF_040682555.1 Streptomyces sp. NPDC051172 | reverse complement strand
ACCAGCGGTCCCGTTCGTCATTCACCGCAGGGCCAGCACGCCCACCCGCGCCTGGACAGCGCCCCAGCCAGCCTTAACTTCCCGGCCTTGGTACATGCCCCGTCACCGCCACCAAAGCTGCCCACATTTCGTTGGGTGAGACGGCGACCTGCGGCATCATCGGGTGCCGCAGCGCCTCGTGCCGGCGCTCCTGCCACCCGCAGATGACCCACTCGTCCAGCAGCTCCTGAAGCTGCGTCAGGCTCCAGCAGGCATCCTGCTCCGCGGCCGCGCCCCGCTGGGAGACATCCGAGCCGGTGTGGCCCGGCAGATACTGGCTGAACCCGTCGGCAATCGCCCGGAAGGTCCGCTCCACGTTCCCCTTGGCCGGGCCGTTCGCCGGGGGTACCGGCTGCACCGACACGCCCAGGCTCTCGCACGCCGAGACGAACGAAGCCGACACGTACACCCGGCCCTGGTCCACGACCACCGTCTCCGGCATGATCACCGGCCGGGCAGCCGCCTCCTCGAGCCGTGCGTCCAACGCGATCAGCCGCTCGTAGGGGATGACCGACCGCTGCATGGACAGTGCCGCGTCCCAGCCCGGCCGCATCGCCGTCGGCACCACCATCTGCGCCAGCAGCATCGCCGCGTCCACCGACGTCGTGCCCACCGGCCGCAGCACCGCCGCGCAGATGCTGCGCGTCGCCACGTCCAGCGCGATGCTCAGCTCAAGACGGCCGGTCACACCGTCGTCCAGCACCGCCAGGACATCCAGCGGCGTGCTGTCCAGCATCACCAGCTCACCCGGGCGCAGTGCCACCGTCGGCGTGAACGGCGGCGCCGGCCGCGACGCATGCCACCGACGCTGCGCCGCCGTCCCCAAAAGGCCCTGTCCGTCGGCCACCGCGTGCACCAGCCGGTTGAACGTCGACGCCGGCGGCAGAGCCACCACCCCAGGGCCGTGCTCCTCCTTCAGCAGCCACCCCACCTGGCGGCGCAGCCGCACCAGCGTGCCCGTCGACCGTTCCCGCTGCCCCTCCAGCACTTTGCTGACTGCCGCGACCACCCGTTCATCGGCTCGCCCCACCGCCGATCGCTCCCGCACCGCCCGGCCGTCCACCAGCCCCCACAAGCCCTCGCTGCGGTAGCGTGCCCGCATCCGGCGCACCGTCGCCGTACTCGCCGTCCAGCCTGCCGCCGTCAACTCCTCGGCCTTCGCCCGTTCCCGCTGCGCCAGGCTCCGTGTCGCCGGATCGAACTGCTCACGCGGGGTGCCTTGCCCGACCGCGTCAGGAAAGCCGGTCTCCACCTCCCGCACATGCCGCTGCCACGCCAGAGCCCGCTCCCGCACCTCAACCGGCAGTGCCTCCAGCAGGCCGAACGGCGGCACCTTCCCCGGCGCCGGTGCGCCTTCCACGCCGAAGGACGGATCGGCGAACAGGTAGGGCAGCAGCACCACCGCCGAGGCGCCCTCGTCACTCACCAGCGTGGCCCGGGCGCCTTCCAGCACGGCGAGCGTCCATACCCGTCCGTCGTAGCGAAGGCGCGCCCCGACCTCGACAACCGCCTGCGTCACGCCGCTTCGGCCTCCTGCCGTGCGACCGAGACGACGGCGCGCTCGTGCAGCGGTTCGTCCAGCCGCACTCGCAGCACACCGCTCCACAGCGCGTGAAAGACCGATGGCCACACGGCGATCGGGTCACCCAGCTCACACACCGCCTCCACCGCCGGCCGCGGACTGCCGAAGGCCTCTGCCAGAGCCGGCATGCACGGCCCTGCGGCGTACCGGGGATGCCGGTAACCCGCCAGCCACCGCACGTTGGCCACCAGCACCAGATCCGGCGGCCCCGCGAGCCGGTAGGACCAGCCCGCTGCCTTGGCGGCAGCCGCCACAACTCTTGCCCGCGCCGCCAGCAGAGCAGAAGGGCCGCTGCGTCCGGCGCAGTCGAGCAACAGGCCGCTGCCGTCCTGAAGCCTGGCCATCAGCTGCGGTGCATGACCGACGACCCTGCTTTCCTCGCGCCACACCAGCTCCACCGGCCGGCAGGCCAGCGCCACCACCGCCGGATCCCGGTCCAGCAGCATCAGCTCGGTCCGCATGACACCGGACCCGTACGCCACCAGCCGCCCGGTCGTCGACGACCACCACCAGCCCGGAGCAACCCGCCGCCCGTGCCGGACGGGGAAAGGCCGTACCGCAGGAGAGTCCTCGAAGGGGACATCCTGCGCGGCCTCGAGCCACGGGACCTGACGCGAGCACCCCAGAGGGTCTCGAAAGCGCACATCGATCAGGCTGGCATCTGCAGCCGCAGCTTCTTCGCGTCGAGTAGCACCACCCGTACTGTGCGGCTCGGGGATGCGGCACCCGGCCCCGGGTACCGCGAATGATGCGGCCTCCTGGCTGCTGTCGATGATCACGTACTCCACACAACGCCATGCCTGACCTGCCGCGCAGGAGAACCGGCCGGTAACCGCAACATCGGTGCAGCCGCGGGTTGTTGGGCTGCGCGGGGCACCCAGGGTGCCGGGTGGGGGCACTGGTGTCAGTGCAGAGTTCTGCACTTTCACCTCGCCGCGCCGCACCCTGTCGGCAACGGCTGGCCGGCTGCCGACCAGCCTGCGCCGCCGGTCGTGTCAGTCCTCGCCCTCACCCGCGGCGAGTACCTCGGCCAGCTCCTCGGCGGGCAGGCGGGACCACGCGGCGGCCTCCTCCAGTGGCACCCCGGCGGCGACGGCTGCGGTGGCGGTGTGCACGAGGGCCTGGTCGATCAGCTCGGCACTGTGGCTGAGGTGCTCCAGCAGGGTGCGGGCCACCTCGGCGGTGGTGCCGCTGTGCACGCCGCGCAGCTCCACCAGCTGTTCGCGTGCCTCGTCGACCAACTGCGTGATGCGAAAGCGTTGTTCGGCAGGAACGGTGGCCCGCCACCGGGTTCCCGAGCCGCCCGATTGGGCTTCTGCCGCCATGACGCGCAGCTGGCCGGCCATCGTGGCGGGCTGCTGTTCCCGCTTCAGCCGCCACGGATCCTCCCGCCAGCCCGGCGGCCCCGTCTCGTGGCGGCGGGCGCGCACGATCGCGCCCTTCCAGCCGTTCAGCGGGCTGCCGTGGTCGGCCGCAAGTTCGGGTCCCAGCCAGGTGCGGCCCACCCGCTCGCCCAGCCGGTGACAGAACGCATCGTCGGCGCCCCGCACCCGAGGCCGCATCCCGCCGCTTGCCTGCCAGGCCACCTCGGTCATCGCCGGCTCCAGCAGCGCCTGCGCCACGGCCACCACCTCCGGGAAGATCGCCGCGTCCCGGCCCACGATCCGCCACCACGCAAGCCGTGACCCCATGCTGCCGCCCGCCAGCTGATGCAGACGGCGCGGCCAGATCTCCTCCTGCTCCCAGGACAGGGCCTGCTCCCACCAGCGGGCCACCACCGCATGCGCCAGCGTGAACGCCTGCTCCGGCTCCACCCCGGCCCGCACCGCACGCCGCGCCACGCCCGGCCACCGCCGCTGCGCGGCCACCACCTCAGCCGCGCCGCGCACATCGAGGTGTTCCAGCGGCTGGTCGGCGTCCGCGTCCAGCAGCCAGCGTCCGTGCCTATGGCAGACCCGATGCCAGCGTGGCACGTAGCGCACCGCCCGCAGTGCCTGTCCGGTGCGCCGCGCGGTGCACAGCCGGCAGCCGAACGCGGCCGGACCCGCCACCGTGCCCGCCGCCCGCCACTGTGCCTGTGCCACCCCGGCCTCCCGGCCGGTGCTGATCTTGGGGTCGTCCATGGTGAAGGCAGGCAAAGCGCGCGCCAGTACCTTGGGCTCCACCCTGCACAGCTCGGCGAGCACCCGCCGCCCGGCCCCGTTGAGGACGACCTCCGCGTCCGCCCGCGCGCCGCCGCCGTCGTGCCGGGCGGGGGAGTTGCGGCATGTCCACAGCCGCAGCACACCGGCGGTCGGGAGACCGTAGCGGGCCGCCACACGGCTGATCAACGATGCGGTCAGCTCCCCGGCCAGCGGCACGGTCCGCAACACCCCCGCTGCCACACCACACCCCCGATGCCGTTTCCTGCTCCTGCTCAGGGCCAGCCCCACACGCGCCTCACAGCCAGCCCGCGGCCCCTGCCTGGGTGGCTCGCCTCCGGCGGGCCGGCCGGGTTCCGAGGGCCGACTGCACAAGGCTAGAGGTCACCGCCCAACTTGCCGCCCTCGCCCACCGCTGAGTCACAAAGCAGGTGCTGGCCTGCGGCCAGCGTCAGGTCAGTAGTCGAGGTCGAGGTAGTCGATGTCGTTGAGGGTGACGTCGGAGAGTCCCATGGCGCGGGCTCCGCCGTCTTGGAAGTAGATGTCTTTGAATCCTTCGGCGATGATCCCCCGCATCTCCTGGTCGCTGGCACCCGTGTTGCGGGCGTCGAACAGGCGCTGCGCGTACACCGGGGGGAGATGCACGGTCAGGCGCCGGAAGCGCCCGTCGTCGGTCGTGCCGATGGGCGCGGTGTACCCGAACCGGGCCCGTGTCTCCACCGTGATGCCGCGCGTGGTGGCGGCCTGCTTCTGGCGGCGCTTGCGGACCTGCGGCTGCCACCGCTGCCGTACCGCGTCGTCGATCCGGTCCGCGATCGCCTTGGGCGGGTGCTTGCGCTCGCCCTTGCGATAGCGCTCCACCGACCGTTGGCTGACCCCGATCTCCGCCGCGACGGCTTTGGTCGTCTTGAGCTGCTTCATCAGGAAGTTGATGCGGGCCTGGAGGGTCTTGGGCGGTTGGCGGGTGAAGGCTTCCCGGTCGGCGCGTTCGATGGCGTCGTCGATCTCCCCGGCCACGGCTACTCTCCTTCGTCGAGGACGGCGTCGCCGCCCTTGATGTGCCGGGCCGGGTTGAGGCCTTGTTCCATGAGGTCGACCGCCCAGAGCATCGACTGGACGCCTTCGAGTTTGGCCAGGCCAGGTGTGGGCCCGAGACGGAACCCGCCCGGCTGCGGCTTGCCCGACGCGGCGTAGGGCAGGAAGTCCAGCGGGCTGTCGCCGGGTGAGGGGTAGACGACGCAGTCGGAGAGCACGGCGAGCGGGTACAGGCCCGTCATCGTGGCCATGTTGCGCAGTTTGCGGTGCATGTTGATGCGGGCCTTGGAGATGACGGCGGCGCGGATGTCGGGGCGCCAGGTCGGCCGCTGAAGAGCCGGCCACCGTTCGCCCTCCTGGTACTTCCTGCCCTGGGGGCGTTCGCGCAGCTTGCCGATGCCGCCCTTGACGGTGGCCTTGATGGCGGCGAGGACGGCCGCCAAGGCGGGGTCGGTGTCCTTGTGCCGCTCCATCGCCGCCAGGAACTCCGCCTCGCTGAGGTCCTTGGTGACGCCGAGGTCGGCGAGGGTGTCGACGTAGGCGGCCTTGAGGCGGTCGTGCCACGGGTCGAGGTACGCGCCGGTCTCACGGCGCAGGTAGGCCTCGAGGGGCTGGACGTTATAGCCGAGTTCTTGGGCGTAGGCGACGGTGTGTGTCTGGTACCAGGCAGGTTCCGTAGGCCGGGTGCCGTCTGGGGTGAACGGCGAGGGCAGGCGCGGGTCTACCTCGACGTGGGACAGGTCGACCAGCCAGGAGCCGGGGATCTTCGGGTTGAACTTCGGGGCGTGGAAGTGGTCGGGGGCGGACAGGCCGACGACCAGGCGGGCCGCGGCGGCGAGGAAGGCGGTGTTCAGGTCCAGGCCGACCGCGTACGGCAGCGTGCATTCCTCATCGTTGAGCAGGCTGACGTCGCGCACCCACTGGTACGCCTCCTCGTTCAGGAACCCGCCGCTCCAGCCGCTCTCGACGACGACCGGGTGCTCAGGGGTGGCCTCCGGCGGCGCCGGGTCCATCGGCTCCGTGCCCAGCGAGCCGGGGTTGTGGCCGGGCACCCAGTTCCCCGTCTGCGGGTCCTGCACCGCGCGGGTGGGCGGGCGCAGCGCCGTCATCAGCTCCAGCCCGGAGACGGCCGTCGATCCGCGCGGGGTGATGACCCGCTGGGCGTACACGCCCAGGACGCGGGCGACGTCGGCCGGCTCCATCTCGCTCACGCCGGGCCAGGACCGCTCATCGAGGGCGTCCCAGGACAGGATCGCGAGCTGCACGCACTGCCGCTCGCGTCCCTGGGCCTTGCGGTAGATCCTTGCCCACGGGCCGAACCCGCGCTGGGTGAGCTGCCACTTCGCCTTCACCACCTGCTTGACCACCGGGTGGTCCTCCGGCAGGCGCAGGGAGCGGCGTTGCTCGTGGCCTTCCAGGCGCTCGGGCAGCCCGAGCCTGACGGCGGCCGCGGCGGTGAGCACGATCAGCGGGTCGCTGTCTTTGCCGTTGCGGTGCAGGCGCTGCGCACCGAGCCCGGACTCGCGCAGCGTCCACTCCACCAGCTCCACCACCGTGGTCGCCGGGCAGTCCAGCACGATCCCGTCCACGCCGTACGCGCAGCCGTCACCGTCCAGGACCGCGAGGGGCCCGTGCGGGAAGCGCGGATCGGCTGCGGGCTGCGCCGCCTTCTTCATGGCCGGACGCCGCGATGTCGCAGCGGGCCGGATGGCGGGGCGCGCCGGCGCCTGTCGGTTCTTCATGCAGTTGAGATATGATCATCGCTGTGGCCAGCTAGATCTCAACTGCACTCACAGAAGCCGCGGTTGACCGTCTGCCTCGCTGACCTGCTCTGATGAGATGCAAGGGCTCTTGCGGCCCTCGGTGGCAAGCCTGTGACCTGGGGTGCCGCATCTCTATCAAGAATGTCTCAACTTCACGGATAATTACTTGGGATTGGGCCCCTGAGGCGTGAAGAAGTTGATCTTGGATTGAGGGGTGGGGCGTCGCTCTGTGAGGGGTGGTTGGAGTCGAGGGGCAAGCCAGCGTTCGTCAGAGTGCGTCCGCAGCGGAGCGCCTGCTGTCGCCCGGAAGCCGGGCGGGGGGGCGTTGCAGAAGTGGAGGTGGCTGGCCATCCAACCGTCCTGCTGGCGCTGTCGGTTTTAGGGTGGCTGCAGCAGTTGGCCCCGGGCCCAGGGAGAGCACGTTGACGCAGCAGTACCAGTTTCCCTGGCAGCGGCGGGTGTTCTTGCTGGAGGAGTCGCCCGCTCAGGGTCGCTATGGATGGCCGCCCAGCGACGCCGAGGCCGGTGTGCTGCTTGCCCAGGAGCGGGCCACCGCGGTCATCGTCCTGCGCGGCGAACGCGGCATGGGCAAGACGTACGCTCTGCGCCAGGAACACGATGCACTGTTGGTCGATGGCGTGCATGCTGCCTGGCTGGAGCTGAAACGGTGCACCACGACCCTGCGGGCGCAGAGGCACCTGCAGACAGCACTGACACCTCCAACCGAGCCGGGGGAGTGGCACGTCTTCCTCGACGGCCTGGACGAGGGCCTCAACGACCTTCCCCAGCTGGACCAGCTCCTGGAGGAGGCGATCGAGGACGTGCCTGAGGCGGACCGTGCGAGGCTTCGGCTGCGGATCACCTGCCGCAGTGCACGCTGGCCGGCCCGGTTCGAAGAAGCCCTGCGTGGAAGCTGGCAACCTGATCAGATAAAGATCATGGTTCTGGCCCCACTTGGCCCAGACGACGTAGCCGTCGCGGCCGAGGTGGTCGGTGTGGCGGATACCGATGTCCTGCTCGAGTCGATCCAGCAGCAGGGGCTGGTCGCGCTGGCCACCCACCCGGTCACCCTGCTGCAGCTCCTTGACAGCTATGTCGTTCACGCCCGCCTGCCAGCAACGGTGCACGACGCCTACCTTCAGGCATGCCTGCGTCTGTGTACCGAGCACCGCCGCTCCACCGACCCGAACCAGCTGCGGGCGCAGACATCCCCCGAACACCTGCTGGCCGTCGCGGCCCGGCTTGCTGCCACCATGCAGTTTGCGTCGTATATGGCGGTGACTGAGGCTTCCTTCACCGACAACTCCGCTACGCAGACAGACCTGCGGCTGTCACGGCTCGACGGCTCCGACGAACCCGGGCACCTGGGCGGCCGCGTCCCGTGCACCCTGTGGAACCTGCGTCAGGTGACCGAGTCAAGCCTGCTGGTTCCGACCGGTGACCTGCGCTGGGTGTTCGCCCATGACAGCTACCGCGAATTCCTTGCCGCGCACTTCCTGCGCATGCGCAACCTGCCGCCGCAACCACAGCGCCAGCTGCTGTGGATCGGCGATGGCGAGGCCCGCCACATCATCCCCGCCCACCAGGAAGTCGCCGCCTGGCGCGCCACCAGCGATGCCACGCTCTTCGCCGACCTGCTGCGCGACGACCCCGTCGTCCTGCTCCTGGCCGACCTGCCAAGCCTTCCCGACACCGCGCAGGAGCGCACGGTTGACGCTCTGTTCGCCCTGCTGGAACGGGATGACACGGTACGCCTTGACCACAGCCTGCTGCACCGCCTCAACCACACCGGCCTAGCCGACCAATTGCGCCCCCGCCTGCAGAAGGCCAGCGCGGACCATCTGCTGTATGCGGCCCTGAGTATCGCCCGGGCCTGCCCTCGCCCCGAGCTGGCCGACGACCTGCTCGTGGTAGCCGAAGACGCCCGCCACGGCACGGGCGCGCGCACCGCAGCCCTGGCCGGTGTCACCGAGCCCACCCCGGACACCCTCACCCGGATCGCGGGCCTGACCGAGGACGCCTCACCCGAGGTGATTGCCGCGGCACTGCGCCACCTCTATCCCGGCCACCTGACGGTGACCGACTACCTCGACCGCATCCGCGACCCGGACCCCGCCTACGTGGGAGCAGCCTTCTTCCTGCGCCGCGAGGCTTCGGCGCAACTCGACGTATCCACCATCGCCGAAGCAGCCGAATGGGCCGGGCGTGCCCTGAAGGCGGGAGACGCCCAGGGCGCCAGTCCCGGTCTGGCCCTGTCCGTGCTGACCCGCGCGGTCGCCTTCAACGAGGACACGCCCGCCCACGACCTGGTGGCCCTCATCAGCGAGGGACTCCTCGGCTTGGCCGGACACGAGGACCTCCTGCACAGCTCAACCCTGCAAACCGCCCTCGAGGATCTGGCCCAGGCGTTGGACGGCTGCCCCCATACCCGCCGCCTGCTCGCCCGAGATCTCCTCCAGCACGGCAACGACGATCCCTTCTACCTTCTGCTGGCCGCCATCCCCGGCGGCTCCTTCCTGCCCTCCACGGATCTGCTGTACTGGATGGAGCACTGGGACCAGCTCACCTCCCTCAATCCGGACCGCGCCCGGCAGGCTGTCCGGTTCGCGCCTCCCGAAGAGCCCGAGACCACGGCACGTGCCGAGACCGCGCGCCGCGCCCACCCCACGCTCGCCGCCGCCACCGCGTTCTGGGACACCTACCGGCACAACCAGCAAGAACGCGAGGCACACGCAGAAGCGCAACGGCAACAACGCCGCTTCGACCCCGCCGCCTTTAACACGGCCCTCGACGAGGTCCGCGCCGCCCGCGGCCCGAACGTCCTGACCGCATGGAACCAACTCCTGCGCTGCCTGCGGCGAACACCGGACGGCACACCACCAGCGCGGCAATTGACGGGCATACTCACCCTCGCCGCCCAGGCGCCCTCACGCTCCGCCGCCAGCACCGGCCCCGCCCGGCGCCTTGACGAGGCGGCCGTCCACCTCCTGACCGAACTTCCCCCGCTGACCGCCCCCCACTTCCGGCCAGGCACGACCGCCCGCCCGCCGTCCGCAGAACTCACCGCCTTCGCCCTCGTCGACAACCCGGCAGCGTTGCACGCAGACCCCGCGCACTGGGCCGGCTGGGCCATCGCCCTCGCCAGCCACACCATCTACGAGGCCGACGACCGCGACATCCAGCACACCTGGCTCCAGCTGGCCGTTCCGCGCGCCGGAAACCAGCTGCCCCCGCTGCTGCTGGACGCCCTCGACCACGCCTCAGAACAGACCCTCCGCGACTTGGCCGGCGCCCTGGGACGGGACCCCTCCCTGGAGCTCAGAGCCTTCCTGCGCACCTGGGCTCTGCACCGCGACCGCAGCCCTGAGCAGTGGCAGGTCGTCCTTGACGAACTCGCCGCAGCCGACGATCCTGACGCCCTCGGCCACCTGGTACACGCGCTGGGCACCGACCCGGGCGGGCACGAGCCAGCCTCGCCGCCACGGCAACGGTGGCTGTTCGCCGCCCGAGCCTTGCTGCATCACGACGTCCTTCTTGACCACTGGCCCGTCCTGCGCCGCGGCCTGAGTTACCCCGCAGTCCTGAAGGAGTACCGCGACCTGCTCACCGGCCTGCCGACCGGACCCGACGGCTGGCCCCTCGACCACTTCGACGACGAAGCACTCGTCGACCTCTACACCCTCCTGCTGGAGGATGTCGGCCTCCAACGCCTGCAGCGGCCCCTGAGCACCGGCTTCATTCAGGAAGAAGACCGCCTCGTCGACCTGCTGCGCCACCTCCCGCGCATCCTCGCCTCCCGCGAAGCGCACCACGCGGCAGCCGCCCTGCACCGGCTCGCCCTGAGATATCCGGTGGTGTGGCAACTGCGCATGCTCGCCCGCGCCACCGCCCGCGCAGCGGCCGACAACGCCGTCCAGCCCCTCGAACCAGAACAGCTCATCCGGCTCGCCACCGACCACCAGACACGCCTCGTCCGCGACGCGCGCCAACTACTCGACCTGGTACGTGACTCCCTGGCCGCCATGGAGGAAGACCTGCAGGGCTACAACGGAACGGCCGTCACCCTCTGGAACCGCAACCAGCACCGCTTCAACGCCGGCACCCAGTGCTGGCCCTGCTGGGAAGACGATCTCAGCGACGCCGTCGCTTCCTTCCTGCGCCGAGACATCGGCGGCCACCGCGTCGTCGTCAACCGGGAAGTCCAGGTGCGACGCGACGGCCTTCCCGGCCTGCGCACCGACATACAGATCGAAGCCCCCGCTTCCCCCGACACCGGCCAGCACACCCTCAGAGTCATCATCGAGGCCAAAGGATGCTGGAACCCCGAACTGCCCACCACCGCCCGAACCCAGCTGCGTGCCTACCTGAGTGAACCCGACACCGCGGGCCTGCTCCTGGTCGGCTACTTCAACTGCACGCGCTGGAACACCAAGAAGCGCAGCTGTCCCGCGACCAACCACGACATCGAGGACATCCGCCGCG
The DNA here is from genome assembly GCF_040682555.1 of Streptomyces sp. NPDC051172. Classification (NCBI taxonomy): domain Bacteria; kingdom Bacillati; phylum Actinomycetota; class Actinomycetes; order Kitasatosporales; family Streptomycetaceae; genus Streptomyces; species Streptomyces sp. NPDC051172. The sequence goes on along the minus strand of NZ_JBFBBE010000117.1, from coordinate 16,610 downwards.
AGCAACACGAACAGGTACGCCAACTGACCCACGAGGGCAGGCTGCTGGCCGCAGCGCACGTGCTCGACTGCCGGCTTCCTGGTGAGGACAGCGACTGGCGCAAGACGGCCGAAGAGCCGGCGTAAGCAGCCGCTGACTTCAGCCGCGGCTGTATGCAGGGCCGACACCGCCGTGTCGGCTCCCCGAAACGGCCTCGGATTCCTTGTCCCGGCTGGACGTCTGCCCCTCAGCAGTGCGAGAGCAACCCCCGATGGCCGTAGAGCGCCCGGCAGGGGAAGCAGTGCCGCGCTGCAGGCGTCCAGCTGCCCTGCAGGACACAACGCCAGCCCATCACAACAGGGCCAGTAGAAGTCCTTACCCCAGGTCGACGGGGAGAGGCCGGGGCCGGCCAGTCTGAACCGGTCCGCTGCCCAGGGTGCGACGGGTGGCAGCGGAGGGGTGCCGCCGTCGGCACGGAATGCCTCGCGCGGGCCGACGATGTGCTCCTGGTGCAGGCGATGGGAGAGCAGAGCGTCGTCGAGGAGGTTGACCAGCCCGTCCCGCCCGCCGTGACGCCCCGACAGACGACTGCAGTGCACCGCCTGAGCCACCCACTGGACGAGCACCCGACACACCACAGACCGCAAGGCCTGCAGATCCGACGCCTTGTCCTTGCCTCCGTGCGTATAGGCAGAGCGGGCCGCGTAGCCCACCCTCACCGTGTCGCGGACCTGCAGACGGTCCTGGTCGTCCGCGCCGACGAGCACTGCGGCACGCTGCTGCATCTTGCGGCTCAGGTCGGTGTGTCCGCCGTCCCCGCCGCCCAGCAGACTCTCCAGCGCCATGGTGAGCTTGAGGGCGGCCTCGCTCGGGTGCAGCGGAGACGCCGCAGCTCCGCTGAGAGAATCGCCCAGGTGGCAGTTGACGAACAGGAAGAAGTCGGCGGCCCGTGCGAGTTGATCCTGACATCGGGCATCGAGCCCAGTGATGCTGGCCAGGAAGGCGCGGCAGAACGCGGCGACGTCCGTTTCCTGCCGGCGGTCGATCAGGTAGGACGGCCACGGCCGTTGTGGAGCAAGAGTGTATCCCCAGCGGGACACTTCTGACGGAAGAGGCCAGCCCAGGTGCGGGTCAAGGACATGGCGGCCCGGTTCCACCAGGTAGCGCGGGCCGGCCACGACCGGCACCGCCAGAGCGAGGTTGAGCGCGAGCACAGGCCACACGAGCACCCGTGGGCGGTCGTCGTCCACCGGGACCGGGTCGTGGGTGAGCGGGCGGCGCAGCAGACCGAAGCCGTGCATCTCGTGCAGAGCGCGTGGTGCCAGTAGATCACCCGCTCCCCCGGGCGCCCCCGTCAGCGGCAGCAGCGGATCGCCGGCGTAGTCGAACGCAGCGAGCTGCCACCCACCGATGTCGGCGGACGGAGCGCCCTCGAGGGTGACGTTGACACAGACGTACTCCCAGTCCGCACGCTGCGGGCCGCACACATGGCCGACCGCCCGCTCCACGGCCTCGGGAATGCTGAACTGCTCACTGCTCGCCAGGATTTTCAGGCAGGCGTGCGCGATCTGCAGAGCCGGGCTTCTGTCGTCCGCCGGCGAGTTCGGCAGCCGCGGCCGCCACGGGGTCCTGTCCTCGTAGCCCGCCACCGCTGCGGCTGAAGCCGCAGCATCAGGCAGCTCGGCTTGAACCAGGTGCTCCAGCACCCGACCACGCGCCAGCGCGTCGAGGAGCGGATTGGAACGCCGTGTCCGCGTGCCGCCCCCCGCCAACTGCTGCGACAACACCTTGATCTCCTGTGCCGTCATGCCGCGGAACCGCCGCACCACACGCTCCAACGCGTCCACCAGTTCCTGCCGCGCGGTTGTCGTCGTCATGGGGCCCACGGTAAACACCCCAAGCGTCACCACACCTGGCATTTTCCTCCCCAGCAGCTCGATACCGCCTGCGCCGGGGTGACGCCCGCGTGCCCCGGACCCCGGAGAGTCAACACCTGGGTGTTCCCCAGGTCCGGGCTGGATCAAGGTGCCGCGCACCAGGGGGTGCTCCCAACACCTCGCCCTCGATGCCGGTGGCCGTGCGAGCACGGATTGCCAGGGGCTCAGCAGCCGTTCGGGTACGGAGTCTGGGGGCGGATGCCCGCCCCCAGGGCCGCGCTTTACGACAAAGGCCGGGGATCGGCGACCGCCGCTTCCAGTTGCTGCAGGAGGCTGCGGATGAAGCGGTTCCAGTACCTCTCCCCGTCTGCTGCGTCGAACCAGTCGTCAAGCGAGGTGGCGTCGTCCCATTCCTTGAGTTCGGCCAGGAGCGAGGCGGAGTCCGTTCCCAGGTGGGGGTGGTCCATAACCCACCGGACCTGTTGGGCGAAGTCGTGTACCCGGTGAGCTGCACGGTAGTAGGCGACCTGCGTCGTCGACAGGCGGCGAGTGGCGTAGCCGCCGCACTTGCTGCACGGGTCGAATCGCTCGGCGTCCAGCATCTGCTCGACAGTCACCAGCTCGTAGTACCGGCTGAGACCACGGTCGCGGCCCTGGTGCTGGCAGCCGGGGGAGTGAGCCCGGCCCTCGAACCGCCCCGCGGCATCCGTCGTGTACAGCTGCACGGATGCCAGGACGCCCAGCGGCAGACCCGACCCTCCACGCCCTGCGCTGTCCTCCCTGACGGCCCTGAAAGGCCGCAGATCCAGCTGCTCCATGGCCAGCAGCCCGTCCCACACAGGGAAGGGCACCGGATCACGGCGCTCGCCGCTCGCGTCATACCGGTCCCCGAGATCGCGCAGATCCGCCACTCCGCGAGCAAGGAGCAGACAGCGCAAGGCTGCATCGGGGCGCGAGCGTCCTCGGGCCAGGCGCACCACCAGCCGTTCACCCTCGGCCGCGCCCAGGCTGCGGCCGAAGTCCGCGTGGCTGGACTGGTGGATGCGGGGCATCCAGACCGGATCATCATCCGCCACCGCGTCGGCTGTGAGCTCCTCACGCCGGGCCGCCACCAGTGCGTCGGGCAGATCCCCGGCAGCCGCCACGACGACGTACCGGCCCCCGCTAGCCACCCGCGCCTCCAGCACGGACAGCGGCAACACCTCGGGTCCGGCCTCGACGGACAGCACCAGATACAGCTGATCCACCTCCCGCGAGATGGTACGCAAGGCCCGCAGATCACCTGCGGTGACCGCACGCCGCTCACTGACCGGCGTATCGTCGAACACCCCTGGCCCCACCGCCTCGACGGGCACCTGCGGTGCCGCGTTCTGCGCGGCGACGGCCTGCTCGGGCGTCAGGCACGACAGGGCCGAAGGATGTGCCAGCAGACGGGCTGCGACAGGCTCGGGCACCCGCAGCGTCACGGTCAACCCTTCCCAGTCCGCGCCGGTGGCCCAGCAGGCGAGCACGCCCAGCTCCCACTCGCTCAGACGGCCGAGGAAAACCTCGTCGCGGTCGAGCGGATCATCCAGCCCCTGCTCCGGGAGGCGGACCAGCAGCATCCGCTCGTCCTGCTCACCGGCCGCACCCTCCCGCAGCGCGAGCGTCCAGGCCGCCACCAGCTCCTGGGCACGCTCCAGCGCCGCATCCCACCCTTTGCGCCGGCTGCTGATCCCGCGAACGAGGTCGTAGGCGAGGCGTCCGTGTTCGCGAGGATGCTCCCAACTGTCGGCGGCCCGGCGGCTCCACCTCCGCCACAGCGAGGTCAACTCCTCCGCCACCGCCGTGGGCGTGCCCAGCAGGGCGAACACCGGGTCCTCGGCCGGCAGATCCGGGGTGCCCATGCTCGCCACGCGGGCTGCCGCTGTGAGCGCCTCCCGGGAAAGCAGTTGCCCGGCCTGCTGCTGGAGCAGAGCGACATGATCGGCCTTGAGCCGCATACGGGCATCGGCCCAGGGCTTCAGCCAGGGAAACAGAGCCAGGAGGCGGTGGGAACGGTGCAGACTGGCCGCCGCGCTGCGCCACTGGCCCACGACCGAGTCGCGTACCTGCTGGGCCTCTCGCTGTGCACGCCAGTCGTCCTCCTCTTCCTCGTCCGCGTCGGGGTCTTCCCCATCGCCCTGCGGGGCCTGCAGGAGCAGGACGGCCGCCTGCTTCACCTCGTCGTCGGTGAAGGTGTCCTCGTCCGCCTCGCCGTAGCTGCCGAGTTCGTGCAGCAGGCCCGGACCGGTCAGCGCACCCAGGAACAAACCGACTCCGGTTCCCGGCCGGGCCCACGGCCCGTACCTGGCGCACTGCGGGCACATCCGCTCGACCACCGCCCGCAGCGGCAGTTTGCTCGACGTGACGCGGTCGGCGCGTATGCGGGAACAGTGCTCCGTGGCATGCAGCTTGGCTACCTTGCCCGGCGCGGACCAGACCCTGATGGGAGATGCCTCGAAGGGGCCCAGCGGCACCTCCGGCGTCAGCGAACCGTACGTCAACACGACCTCCTCCGTCTAAGCCTTCGAGGTTAACCGCGGCCACTGACACGGCAGCCCGGTGAACTCACCGGCCCAGGCCTATAGCGCCTTTGCGTACGGGAGGCAAGCATGCTCACCCGAAGGTGTGATGCCGCGGGACGGAGGTAGGAACGGTCCTCCTCCAACGGCGTAGTGTCATATGCCTGTTGCCCGGGGCGCTGGGCAACTCGCAGGTCAGGCCAGGGGAGAGGGCGGCATCGGCCATGGCGGAGACGGGCTGGAGCGAGCAAGGGCTGTGCAGGACGGCTGACCCCGATGCCCTGTTCGTCGAGGGCGCCGCGCAAAACCGCGCCAAAGCGCTGTGCGGCGGCTGCGGCGTTCGGACCGAGTGCCTCGCCCACGCCCTGGACCAGCGCATTGAGTTCGGGGTGTGGGGAGGCATGACCGAGCGAGAGCGCCGGGCTCTGCTGCGGCGACGGCCCACGGTCACGTCCTGGCGGCGCCTGCTGGAAACGGCCCGCGTAGAGCACGGCCGCGACCGTGCCGTCACGCCTGCTATCCCGCAGGCGAGTTGACCCCCCACATCTCAGGTTGCACAGGGAGCGCCGACGAAAGGCTTCATTCAGCCCAGCTCTCCTGTCCGGACTGCACCCTCAACCGCCGGGAGAACTGGCCATGACCGAAGCTCCGTGTGAAGCCGTCGGCGACGACACCGACCGGGAGGTTGTCGCCCGTGAGCGGGCCAAGCTACGGGAGTTCGTCACGGGGCTGAGCCCGGACGACATCAGGTCGGGCGACTGGTTCACCAAGCTCAGCGCTCAGGCTCTGAGCTCCTACACCAATACTGTCGACTGGCAGTACTTCCAGGAGCGGTATGAGGGCCTGCCCGCGGACGCCATCGTAGACAAGCGGATCAAGATGGCGGCCCGATACGCCGCACTCGAAGGCGGGTTCTCTGCCAGTGCCTACACGCTGACCGTCGCCGCCACCATCGGCCCCCGTGGTGGTGCCTCGGCGGCGACCGTCCCGGCCGCCGGCGCGACGATGATGGTCGATCTCGCATTCATCACCCGGCTCCAGCTCCGCCTGGCCTACGACATTGCCGTCCTCTATCGAACCCCGCTCGACCTGTCCGACCCCGATGACATGTGGAAGCTCATCCGAGTGGCCTTCACGATCAAGAGCGGGGCAGTAGTCCGGGAAGGCGTGCTCAAGGTGGTCCCGGCCATGACGCGGCGGGTGATCAAGCGCTTCTACTCCGGAACGGTGCTGACCGCCGCGAAGGGCCTCCCCTTCGTCGGGAAGTCTCTTCTGCAGCGCAACGTCATCAAGATCGGTATCCCCGGGGTCGGCGTTCCCCTGGCGGTGGCCGTGAACCGCTATACGACACTGCTCGCCGGGCGGCACGCGCAAGCCGTCTTCCGCAACGAAGCGCGGGTGATCGAACTCGCCGAGAACCTGAGCAGGCGCAGTCAGCACCCGCAGCTGATGCTGTGGGTGGCGTGGCTCGTCATCCGGGCGAACCACAAGACCGCCGACGAGGAGACGCTGCTGATGCGCCACCTGACGCGGCTGGCCCGGGAGCAGCATCAGGTCGTCGACGAACAGCTCGCCAACCTCGTCGACTTCGACCCCACCGAGGTGTGGCGGCGCATAGACGCCGAGCGAGGGGATCTGAGCGACCTCCTCGACGTAGCCGACCGGGTGGCCACTGTGGACGGCGCCATCAACACACGCGAGGAAGCCGTCATCTCCGAGCTTCGAGAGCGTTGCCGCCGAGTCTGACGCCACCCAGGCCCCTGGCGAAACCGTCTGATCGCGGAAAGGGCTCTCATCAGCTGCAACCACAAGAAACCATCTTCGAAGGCGCGAGTGCTGTCGGCGCCCGCACCGACTCCTTCTCGTCGTCCAGGCACTGCATCCGCACTGCCGACCGGCTGCAGCCACCAGCCTGGCTTCAAGCCCGTCGAGACGTAGCGTCTTCGTGGAGCTGCCGCTGCACTGCTGTCCGCTGTAGACGCGCGTTGTCAGTGGTGCGGGGGACAATCTCTGCGTGGCCACTTCCACTGAGACCGAACGTTACATTCAGTTCCTGCTTGTGCACTTGGCGGGTCGTAACGAGCACCATGTGTTCGAGCAGATCGTGTTCCAGATTGCGCTGCGGCGACTCAGCAGCAACATCGTGCCAGCCACCGGACCAGTGAGTGCCGGCGGCGACCAGGGCCGCGATGCCGAGTCCTACTACACGAGCCTGCCCCATGAGCTCCCTGGGGCTGGAGGGTTCATCGGCCGCGCCACGACCGAGCCGCTGGTTGTGGCAGCGTCCGTACAGAAGCAGCCGTTGGACGGGAAGGTCCGTGAGGACCTTAAGTCGATCTGCAGCCGCGGCGAACCTGTCGCCAGAGTGGCCTTCTTCGCTGCGCACGAGATCCCGGTAGCGGCGCGGCACCGGCTGCAAGAGCATGCCCGGGACGCCTACAACGTGAGCCTGGACATCTTCGACGGGCAGGCAGTGGCCCAACTGCTCACCCAGGGCGACCTGGTCTGGATCGCCCAGCGACACCTGGATCTGCCCTCAGCAACGATCCCGGACGCGCCAGCGAACGAGCAGCCGGACTGGTACCGCGCCACCCTGACCGCCCTGCGGGAGCGCCCCGGCAAGCGGCTTACCCCCGGGGCCCTGTCCGAGGTGCGGGACGGTTTGCGGCACGCAGTGCTCGACGGCGAAGCCCGGGTAGACCTGCCTGAGTGGCTCGGCTACATCGGGGAGTTCGTCGAAGACGAAGACGACGACCTCGCCCTGCGGGCCCGCTACGAACGTGCGTGGGCCGTGTTGCGCGGGAAGAACACGCTGGACGGCGTCGAACCGGACATTCAGGCCGTCATCGATGCCGCCCTGTCATCGGAGCGTGTCTCGCTCCTGGACGATGCGAACCAGCTGCTGTTGACCTGGGGCGGCTCCTGGCTGCGACACCTCGGCACGGTCAGTGCTGAGGAACTGCGCGATCTGGCTCTGCGCCTGCGGGAGCGGACAGACACACTGATCGAGAGCACCGACGCGGCCGTCTACCCCGTACGCAAAGCCTCGCTCCTCGACGTGGCTGCCCGCCTGTGCCTCCAGCCGCGCTGGCCAGAGGTCACCCGCCCGGCGGCCGGAGCCCTGCCCACCGCGCTCGAGACCGCACGGCTGTGGCTGGCGGGCGAGATCGTGCCCGAGATCAGCCTGGAGAGCCGGCCGCTGGACGTCACCGACGCCATGGACTACCTGGAACAGCTGATCGACCTGCTGCCGCAGGCCCGTGCTTTCCCGGTCGGTGGTGTGAGCGAGACGTTCCAGCTGGTTGCGCCCGCCCTGACCGCAGACCCCCGCTACGAGAAGATCCGCGACGCGCTGGACACCGCGCAGGCAGACATCGCGGGTGACAGCAGCGTTGCAGCACGCTGCCGGGATCGTGCGACGGCATTCCTGAGAGCGGGCAGAGCGCTGGACGCCCTGCACGAACTGCACGAAGCCAAGATCAATTGGTGGCACGGTGACACCCTGCGCGGCGCACTGCTCACCCTGCGCATGATCGGAAAGATCTACGGCGACCTGAACCTGCAGCAAGCTGCCCGGCAGTACGCACTCGCCGCCGCTGCCGTCGCCGCCTCATCCTCCGACGCGGAGCACGAAGACATGCTGCCCGCCGCCTTGACCGAAGCCATGAACTACACCTACGCGGCGGGACACTGGGGCGACGCCCTCGCCCTCGCAGGGCTCGCCTTCATGACCCACCACCTGTACGCCGAAGCCCCAGACGACTACCCCTCTCACTCCTACATCCAGCAACTGGACTTTCATGCCGGCATGGTGCTGCTCAGCGCGGAGCGCTTCCGTCCCTCGCTGAGCGGGGTCCTCACACAGCTCATGGACCCCAACTACCTCAGCGACCTGGACGAACTCCTCACAGAGCTTCGGCCCAGCTTCACCCACACCGAGCAGCAGTTCATTCAGAACACAGAAGAACAACTGAACGGCCGACCGTTCTCGGATGTGGGACCCCAACGCGAACTGAACTTCGCAGCTCTGGGCATCACTTGGCGCATCCGGTACGACAACACGCACACCACCGTCCTGGCCGCCGAGCGCCTCACAGCTGCACTGCAGATCGCCCTCGCAGAACTCGCCCCGCACGACCCGCTCTTCCTCCCCCAGGACATCCACCTCCGGGTGATCACGGGAGCACCCTTCGCCAGCACGGAGAGAGTCACCTTCAAACCCAACAACCGTGCCGTCGACTGCACCGTCATCCTCAGCCCCTACAGCGCCTCGGCAGCCCCCGAGACCCTCCAACGGGAACTGTCTGCCGCAGTCGTGTATCTGCTGGCGCACCTCAGCGCCAGGCCCACGCAGGCCTTCATGTCCCTGGTCAAGAAGACATTCGCACAGGGACTTACGCACAAGCTGCTGAGCGTTCGCCCCTACGATGAAGTCGCCGGCCTGCTGACAGAAGCCCACTACGACACCCTGCGGCAGACCACGATGCCCCCCTGGGCGGACATGGAATTCCAGCCGCCCACGGCTCCGGCACTCGCCCAGCCCACCACGCCCGGACCAGGCTACGACCGCGCCCGAGCACTCGACATGATCCGCGACAACTACGCCGAGCTTCCGCACCTGCTCAGCGAGACACTGCCCCGCCTTCTTGCCGACCCGGCTGCTCTCGCCGGGCTGCGAGACCTGCGCGAGGAGGGGTGGCTTGACTGGCACATCCTGATGGCCCTGGCCAACATCGCCATCAACCTGCGCCTCGAACAGCTCAGCCCGGACAGCATCCCGCCGGACCTTCCCGCCCGCTTCCTCCAGACCCCGGAAAGCGACTACACAGCTCCCCTTCCCCTGGACGCCTTCACGCCCGCCAACCTCCGCGCCCAGATGGAGCTGACCGTGCTAGCCGTCGGCCAACGCCGTTGGAAACTGGGCACGGCCATGAAGACCCCCAACCCGGCCGCCTTCAAGCACCTGCTGAGCGCCCGCTACGGCTACAGCACAGACGACGTTCCGCACCGCGACCTGCTCGGCGACACACCGCACGAGAACGGGACCCTGTTCCCCCTAGCCACATGAGCAGCGAACGCGTAGCGGACAGGCCCCGTGACACGCGGTGCCGGGCTGTCGGAACGGCGCGATGCGGAGCGCCGACGCTGATGACGGGGCAGGCCCCGGCACACCCCGTGGCACGAGCACGGACTCGATGCATCCTCCGCTCCTGCCTGGCTATCCTCGCCCAGCGCCACGGTGCGCACCGACTAGGGTGATGGCCGACGACTGCGATGCAGAACGTGCAGGGTTTGTGTGCCGCGTGCCGAGAGGAGCTGTTCATGGGGGGCGACTGGCAGATCGCCGAGTGGGAGCGCGGCTGGTCGTCGTCGGACAGCTGGGTGTGTGCCGATTGCGTCGGTGACGAACATCTGGCCGCTGCCCTGCGCTCGGCGCACGAATCGGATACCGGCTGCGATTTCTGCCACGCCGACTCAGCAGCTCCGTTCGATGTCCTGATGGAAACATTCGTCATGCAGCTCCGCACGGAGTACGCCACCGTCGATGACGAAGGCGTCTGGTACACGAAGGAAGACGGCTACGTCACTCTCGGAGATCCGCCGCTCGACGCGGACGACCTGGTGGGCGTGTTCGAGCAGGAGCTCGGCAGCATCCCGGTGCTGGAGGCTGTGCAGAAGGAGATGCACGACCGACTCTGGGTACCTCGCGACTTCGTACTGCTCCGGCGGAACGAGGCGCTCACGATCGGGTGGCAAGGGTTTTGTGCGCACGTGCGCACAAACGGTCGGTACTTCCTGCCCGACGACGATGAGGACGACGAGCACCCGGACCACATCACCCCTGCCGCATCCCTCCGCCACATCGCCGATCTGGCCCGCCAACTCCTCGCAACCGAACTGCCAGCGGGCACACAGTGGTGGCGGGCACAGCAAAACCCGAAGCAGGAGACCGGGTGGGACGCGGCACGTCTGGGCACCGCTCCCCATGAGATGGCCCCGGACAACAGGATGAGCGCGGCCGGCATCGCGATGTTCTACGGTGCCGCCGACGTGGAGACGGCCCGACAAGAGGTCGCCGCCCACAGCGACACCAAGTGGATCACAGCCGCAGGCTTCAAGACCTCCCTGCCTTGCACCGTCATCGACTTCACGAAACTCCCTCCGGTGCCCTCGATCTTCGACCCGAGCCCCCACCGCATGCGGCGCGAGATCATGTTCCTCAAGGACTTCGTGGAAGATCTCATCGCCCCGGTCAACCTCCGCGAAGACGCACTGGGATACGTGCCGACGCAGTTCCTCACCGAGTACCTGCTCCGAGAACTGCGCGCGGTGGGCCTGCTGTACCCATCCGCGCAGACACGCCGGACCGCCGCGGTCTTGAAAGTCCCGAATGAATGCTGCGTTGACTCTGCCCCGCTCCCGGGCACCCCGGGTGCAGCGCGACTACACCTGATGTTGACTCCGGACTCACAACAGACACTCCCGGCCCGTTGATCGGCAGACACGTGCACTGGCCAGGCCGGAATACGGTACAGGGCTGACGGCGGGCAGGCACGAGGAGGGCCCCGGCTGTCCCGGCGAAACGGCTGGGCTGGCGGTGACGCGAGAGCGCCATAGGAAATGGGCGGCCATCGCTCAGATGAAGCGCGGACCCCTGCCCCCTCTTGGCAGGGGTGACTAGGAACCGCAGGTCTGCCGCCCGGTTAAGGTGCTGGCGCTCATGGAGGCTTCGTGCCGTGCGCTGCACCAGCGGTGCGCCCTTACCCAGGCGAAAGACAGCCAGGCAGGCTGTGTAGAGACGTGTGCCCTAGTCGCAGGAGCAACTCCCAGCTGCAGCGGACGGGGCTCTCGTCCCGCAGCTAACGGGGAGCTGTCAGTCGGGAATCCAGCGGACACGGTAGCGAGCCTGAAGTTGTTCGGCTGTCATGCCCATTCGCTGTGCCCGTTCCCGTTCGGCATCGGCCCGCTGCGCATCGTCTGTCTCTGCCTGCAACGGTGCGGTGTCGACGGCGAGTTCGGGCGCCTCCCAGCCGGTGTCGGTGCTCCGCAACGGACCGAAGGGGGCCGGGCCGATGCCGGAGACGCCGACCAGATCGGGAGGCCCGCTCGTGGCCATGAAGATGCCGGCCCGGCCGTCGGGGGGACTCAGCAGGCCAGGGGCATCCCAGAGATCGGTGTCGGTGTGGATGCTGCCCACCCAGGTGGAATGGCGGTCGTAGGTGAAGTCCGGCACCGTCTCGGGATCGAGTCTGAGCACCAGGGCAGCGACGACCGGCACCTGACGCCCGCCGGCGAGCGTGACCATGCCTGTGCCCACGTACCGGATCCTGCCGTCTTCCCATGCCATGACGACTGCCTGCTCTGCCTAGGGTGAGTGGACCGCGATCCTCGCGCACCCGGTAGCGCGCGGCAACTCGGCCGACGCGCGCGGAGCCAGACCTGCCCTGTCGCTGACCCACAGGGCGCCTCATCTCGCGCCGCAGAAAGGGGAGTTGACCGTCAGGATCCCGCTGCGCGCACTGTCTGTCGTCTTCTATGGTGATCCAAAGAGCAGCCGCGACATGCTCTTTATGTTAACGAAGACAACGGCAGAAAGGCAGAAGAGCCGGCCATGGCACCTGCGAAGCTTCCGACCGCCAGCACTCTCCCTCCGCCTCCCGCGCAGCAGGAGGGGTTCGGGCGCTACGGTGCCGCCGGCATATCCGGCGGGTCCGCGCTGGCGCATCGCCTCGACGAGCGGGCGGTCGGCAGGGGTCTGTTCCCGGTCAGCCATCCGAGGGGCTTGGCCGTCCGTCTGCGCTACCTGGACCGGGACGAGCAGGGACTTGCCTGGTTACGGCTGGCCCAGGTCACCGTGACCGAGCGGACCATCGCCCGGTGGATGACGGCACGGCAGCGCCCCCTGCCGGCCAATCTGAAAAAGATCGACCAGGCTTTCTGGGCCTGCCGCCGCCACAACCTCGTCGGCTACTACAAGCAGCGGCTGTGGAACGACGGCCGCGGCACCCGCATCGAAATCTCTCCGGTCGACCAGCAGCATGTCGCCCCCAACCGGCGCCGTAACCTGAACATTCGCACGATCAATGTCCGCACGGACTGGCGACGGGTCGTGGACGCCTGGAACTCGGGTGACCAGAAAGCCCTGGACGCCGCCTGGGACTCCATCGCGGACAGCCTCGGCTCCGACCACGGCGCCTACCGCCACGTCTCCCACATCGGCTTCGGCATCTGAGCACGGAGCAGCCCGAACCCTCTGCAGCGGCCGACCTCCTCACGCACGGCTGCTCACGGTCCACAGATGTGCCGCCGCCTCTTCCGTCTCGCCCAACCGCCAAGGTAGGCAGGTGAGGGCCTCAAGCGCGGCAGCGTCGGCCACCTGCGGGTGGGGACCGGATGGGCTCAGACGGCGATAGCGGCCCCGGGCCGGCTTCGGCCCGGGCAGGCCCGCTCGTCCGGAATGCTGGGCCGCCCACTGCAGCACCGGCTCCATCGGGACGCTGCCCCGCAGCTCCCACGCACAAAACAGACGCTGCACGCCCCGCAGCCAGTCGGTGTCCTGGGCGCGGGACCAGCTGCCCCGCAGCCGTCGGCGCTCCCGCGCCGCGAGAACGCTGGCCAGTTGGACGACCTCCGGGTAGGCCACCAGAGCAGCCACCCGCCGGTCGCTGCCCTTCTTGAGGCCGAGCTGCTGGTGGCGTACCCCCCACGCGGGTGGAACCTGGGCGGCCTGGTTCCACCAGAAGACAGCGATGTGGAAGGCGTCCGCGAACGCGATGCGACCGCCGGTCCCCAGTCGCCGCTCGAGCCGCACACGCTCTAGGTGAGCTGCCAGGACCTCCGGAACAGGCGTGAGCGGAATGCAGGTCACCCCGTCCTCCCGCAGGTTGTCCGTCCAGCGCCGGTGCCGGGCGCAGACCCTCCAGCCGGCCGCCGACACCGCATACGCATCCCTGCGTGCCCGCTTGGCCAGCGCACACAGATCACACACACGCACCAAGCAGTCACCGGCGGGCTCCCAAGGGTTGGGGACGTCCCAGCGGGGCGGCGCACCGTCCGGATCGGGCAGCGGATGCGCGCGCAGCGTAGGCAACACGTGTTCCAGGACGTCGGTGCGGCATCCCGCCAAGGCGGCCAGCCTGCCGTGCGCGGCCATGTTCAGATGTACCTCGCTGAACTCCGGCTCGGGAACGAGCGCATCACCCGCACCGAGCATGGACAGCAGTTCTCGGGGATCGAGCCCGTTGGTCTCCGCCAGCCGGTGCACGAACGAGTTCGTGGACTCCTCTGCGATGAACCGCAGCCGCCGCGGCAGCGGCTGCATCTCGCTCTCGCCGCCTCCACCCTGCAAAGACTCCAACGAACGCCCGGCCAATGTGTTGCCCCTCCTGCTCCGCCCGCCCCTGATCTACGGCGGGAGCTTCGCCAACTCTGCCCATTCTGGCTGAATTGGAGAGCGCAGCCCAATGATCCACTACGGTTTCCGTGTTCCAAATTCGCCCCCGCAAGGAGAAGCCCCCGGCCATGTCCCTCGCGCTGCGCCCGCATCAGCAGGAAGCCCTCGCGGCCATCACCGGCGCCTTCGCGAGAGGGGAACGCCGCGTGACCGCCGTCTCCGCATGCGGCACCGGCAAGACACTCACCGCGGCGGCGACTGCCCGTCATATCGCCGCGGACGGACGGGTCCTGGTGGCCGTACCCACCCTGGAACTGCTGACCCAGACCATTGGGCGCTGGCGCGAAGGCGGACGCGCCGGCCTCATGGTGGGCCTGTCCTCGATGAGCCAGACCCGCAGCGGCCTGCCCCGGCGCACAGCCCGCATGGTCAAACGGCCGGCAGACCTGACCCGCATCGTCGCCGAACAGGACGGCCCCGCAACAGTCTTCGTGACCTACGCGTCCCTGCAGGGACTGCAGGACGCCCACGACATCGGCCAGTTGCCTGCCTGGGACCTCATCGTCGTGGACGAAGCCCACCGCACATGTATGAGCACCCAAGAGGGCTGGGGAGCCATCCACGACGACCGAGCCATTCACGCCCGGCGACGTCTCTACATGACCGCCACGCCCCGCATCTTCACCGCCGGGCTGTGGGACGGCGCCCCCACCGCCACCATGGACCGCCGCGACATCTTCGGCCCCATCGTCTACCGCCTCGGCATGGCCGAGGCGATCGAACGCGGACTCCTCGCCGACTACCAGGTCGTGATGCCGGTAGTCGGCGACAAACAACTGCACGCCATCCTCACCCGCAAGCCCCACTTCGATCCGCAGCACGGAGGCCTGCGGGCAGCCGCACTGCAGGTGGCCGTCCTGCGCGCCATCACCGACCACGACCTGCAGCGCGTTCTCGTCTTCCACAACCGCATTGAGGCAGCCGAAGCGTTCTCCCAAGACCTGCCCCACACCGCCGTCCAGCTCAAGCGGCCCGACCTGCAGGCCTTTTGGGTTGACGGAACGCAGCGCATAGACGAGCGCCGCAGCCGGCTGTCCGACTTCCAAAACGCCGACGGATGCTCAGTGCTCAGCAACGTCCGGGTCCTGGCCGAAGGCATCGACATCCCCGCCATCGACTCCGTGGTCTTCGCCGCACCCCGCAACAGCGTCGTCGACGCCATCCAAGCCATCGGCCGCGCCCTGCGCCTGGTGCCCGGCCGCGGCAAGAAGGCCACCCTCGTGCTGCCCGTCTACCTGCCCGACGGACGGGCCACCGAACAGGCCCTGCACGACTCGCAGTTCGAAGGCATCTACACCATCCTCCAGGCCCTAAGGGCCCACGACGACAGCTTCCTCGACCACATCGCCGTGCCCCGCCGCAGCCGCCGCCTGGACGGCAGCGGCCCGCGCCGAACCATCCACTACAACCGCGCCGAACGCGCCCTGCAGGTCGCCCTCGCTCTCGGCCTTGAGATCACGCTGCCCGCCACCGGCTCCTGGCGCGACGGCCTGGCCTCGGCCACCCGCTACCACCACGACCACCACCACCTCGATGTCCCCCACGCCTTCCACGACAACACCGGCTTTGCCCTGGGGGAGTGGATCAGCAACCAGCGCCTGCGGCACCTGGCCGGCCGCCTGCCCAGCGAACACGCCGAGGCCCTCGATGCCCTCGGCATGTTGTGGAGCACCCCCGCCCACACCTTCACCCACATCCTCGACCACGCCCGCGCCTACGCCGCCGTCCACGGGCACCTGGCCGCCCCCACCGACGCCACACAGGGCGGCCACCCCGTCGGCGCCTGGCTCGCCGAGTGCCGCAGGAAGGACAACTCCGACACCCTGCCCAAAGACCATGCTGCGCAGCTCGCCGCCCTCGACCGCTGGTGGAACCCAACCTGGCCACTGACCTGGCGGCGTGCCTACGCTCACGCCAAAGCGCACATCGACGCCGGCGGCAGCCCGGACGTGACCGGCTCCTTCACCACCCCGGACGGATTCAATCTCGGGCAATGGCTCAGCCGCCAGCGCAACAACTTCCACACACTCCGCGCCGAACAAGCCCAGCTCCTGATCGACATCGGCGTCACCCCGCACGTCGACAGCATCCACCCCGAAGCATTCCGCACTGCACGCGGCCGCGACTTCCGCCGCGGCCTGGTCGCCGCCTCCTGCTACCTCGCCCGCGAAGGCCACCTCGACGTCCCCCGCCAGCACACCGAAACCGACTGGATAGGCTCCTTCCGGCTCGGCTCCTGGATCGACCACATCCGCCGCACCCCCAACGAACTCACCGACGAAGAACGCGCCGCCCTCGCCATTCTCCGCATGGCCTGGGACACGCCCAAGGCAGCACAAGAGCCGTAACGGTGCCGCGCGAGAGACCGCTCGCGCACGCGGAACGAAGGCTCGGACTATGCGCCCTCGTGAGGTTCGCCCGGGACTGTCGGACCCCGGCAGTAGCATGACCGCCTGTTGAGCACCATGCGCCACAACCCGGGGGACCGCATGTTCATTTCCGCCGTCTACATTCGCTCTCGACTTTCGCTGTTCTCGCGGGGCTGGTGTGATCAGGCTGTGTGTTGGAGGCCTGCTTGGGCCCAGGCTTGGTGGACGGCCTGGATTTCGGCGCCTGTGGGCTGGCCTGGGGTGATGGGGAGAAATCGGGCGGCGATGATCACGCAATGCCGCGAAGTTAAGGATTCGCAGTCGGTGTCAACTGGGGCCGGGCATATAGGTGGAGCCTCTGCTGTTCAGCGGATCGACCAAGATCTTT
>NZ_JBFBBE010000116.1:0-27674 GCF_040682555.1 Streptomyces sp. NPDC051172 | reverse complement strand
GCAACCCCCCCCCCGTGGGGGCGGCCCCCCCGGGGGGCGCGGTCCCCCTGCTCCCGGGCCACGGGCGCCCGGATTCGGCCGGGTCCGCGTCGGTGCTACTCACCGAGGGCCTTGCCGGGGCCGGCGAGGCCCTCGCCCCCGGTCGTGTGGGTGACCGTGCCGACGGTGTCCTCGACGCCCAGGTCGCCGAGCGTCTGGTGATCACCGAGCACCTGGTGGTCGGCGTGTTGCGAGGGGGTGATGGCCGCGACGACGAACCCGGTCGCGAGGGAGGCGATGGCGAGCATGCTGCGTTTCTTCATGCCCGGTTCAACTGTGAAACCGCCCGCGGGTCACGCCCTCGTCCGCCGCGCACCTGGCGTACCAGGTCGGCGGCGGCCTCGGGCCACCCGGCGTATGCGAAGGCGAACCCCGCTTCGAGCAGGCGGCCGGGGACGACGCGGCGGCTCTTCAGCAGGAGTTCGGTGTCCGAGCGCAGGGCGAAGGCGCCGAGTTCCGCCATCCAGCGCGTGGCGGGCAGCCCGACCGGCATGCCCCAGGCAGTGCGCAGGGCCCGCATGAAGGCGCGGTGCGGCAGCGGCCCGGGAGCGGCGAGGTTCACCGGCCCGGCGAGGTCGTCCCGGTCGACGAGGAACTCCACCGCGCGGACGAAGTCCCGCTCGTGGATCCAGGACACGTACTGCGCACCTCCCGCGACCGGGCCGCCGAGGCCGAGCCGGGCCAGCCGTAGCAGGACGTCGAAGACTCCGCCGCGATCGGGGCTCATCACCATGGCGGACCGCAGGGCGACCTTGCGGGTGCGGGGCGTGTCGGCGTCCTCCTGCGCCCGTTCCCAGTTCTTGGCGATCTCCACGCTGTAGGCCCAGTAGCCGGGGACGCCGGGCTCACTGCCGCCGATCATGCCGGCCGCCTCGTCGTTGGGCGCGTCGAAGCGGTGGGCGTACACCGTGGCCGTACTCATCTGGAGCCAGACGCGGGGCGGCTGCGCGGCGGAAGCGATCGCCTCGCCCACGATGCGGGCCGAGTTCACCCGGGAGTCCATCATGGCCTTCAGATTGGCCGGGGTGTACCGGCAACTGACGCTGCGCCCCGCCAGGTTGATCACGACGTCGCTGCCGGTGATCTCCTCGGCCCAGGGACCCAGATGCTCGCCGTCCCAGCGGACCTCGCCCTCGCGCACCGGCCGCCGGGTGAGGATCACGACCTCGTGACCGGCGGCCGTCAGCGCGCGCCTCAGGATCGTGCCGACCTGCCCCGTCCCACCGGGAATGACGATCTTCATCGGGCTTCCCCCTTCGTGTGGCGGAAGCCTAACCCAGAAACTTGAACACGTTCAAAATATCTTGCCGAGATTCCGCCGGAACATCGGATGACCAGCCATGCCTTGGGCTGGACCAATGATCGAACGATAACTACGCCCGTCACCCCACCGGAGTGCCACCCAACAGAACCGAACGCGCGGCTTGGACCTCGCCAGTACATGCACCGAGTCAACAGCCCTGACGGGATGTCGAACAACCGGCATCCACTCTCTTCCAACACAGTCCGACACGTCCTACCGTAATCCTGCAGCGATGACGCGAACATGACCTCATCCCACCTTTCGTGTGCCCGGAGGAACGTAACGATGCGTCACCTTCCCAACCGCACAACCCATCGAAGAGTGGTCGGAGCGCTCACCGCAGGGCTGCTGTGCGCCGCGGGACTCGCCGTGCCCGCCCTGGCGGCACCCACGACCGCGCCCGCCGCCCCCACCGCGCCCGCCCTGGCCGACGGCCTCGCCCTGACCCCGCCGATGGGCTTCAACAACTGGAACTCCACGCACTGCCGTGCCGAGTTCAACGAGTCCATGGTCAAGGGAATCGCGGACCTCTTCGTCGAGAAAGGCCTCAAGGACGCCGGATACCAGTACGTCAACCTCGACGACTGCTGGGCCCTGCCGGCCCGGGACGCGGACGGCAAGCTCGTACCCGATCCGGCCCGCTTCCCGAACGGGATCAAGGCGGTCGCCGACTATGTTCACGCCAAGGGGCTCAAACTCGGCATCTACACCAGCGCGGGCACGAAGACCTGCAACAGCGCCGGATTCCCGGGGGCGCTCGGTCACGAGTACAGCGACGCCCGGCAGTTCGCGGACTGGGGCGTGGACTACGTCAAGTACGACAACTGCAATAACCAAGGCGTGGACGCCAAGGTGCGCTACACGACCATGCGCGACGCTCTCAAGGCGACCGGCCGGCCGATCGTCTACAGCATCTGCGAATGGGGTCAGAACAAACCCTGGGAATGGGCGGCCGACGTGGGCCACTTGTGGCGTACGACGGGCGACATCAGCGACAACTGGGGCTCGATGCTGTCCATTCTCAAGGAGAACCTGCCGCTCGCGCCGTACGCAGGCCCCGGGCACTGGAACGACCCCGACATGCTGGAGGTCGGCAACGGCGGCATGACGGACACCGAGTACCGCACGCACTTCTCGATGTGGTCGATCATGGCCGCGCCACTACTCATCGGCTCCGACCTGCGCAAAGCTTCCCAGACGACCTTCGACATCCTCGACAACAAGGAGGTCGTCGCCGTCGACCAGGACCCGCTGGGCAAGCAGGGCACGGTCGTCTCCTCCCAAGGCGGGCGCTGGGCCGTCGCCAAGGAGATGAAGGACGGCAGCCGCGCGGTGGCCCTCTTCAACGAGTCCGGAACCGCCCAGCACATCAGCACCACCGCCAAGGCCGTGGGCCTGCCCGCCGCCGACGCCTACACCCTGCGCGACCTGTGGCAGCACAGGAGCTACAACACCGCCGGCACCATCTCGGCGAACGTACCGGCGCACGGCACGGTCCTGGTACGCGTCTTTGCCGACCCCAAGTGGGCCGTGAACCCTCCCGCCGTCGAACTCGGCCTGGACAGCAGCCCGTTGGTCGAAGCGGCCAAGGCGGCCGCACTGACGTCGACCGTCACCGACCTGGGCCGTACGCCCGCGCAGCGCGTGTCCGTCTCGCTGACCGGGCCCCGGGGCTGGGCGGTCGAGGCGACCTCGCGGACCACGGCCGCCTCGCTGCCGACGGGCCGCTCCCTGCGCACCCAGTGGTCGCTCACCGCCCCGGCGGGGACGCCGGCAGGGTCGTACGGCCTGATACTCAAGGCGAGTTACCGCTCGGCGAGCGGTGACCGCGTCGACAGCTCGCTCCCGCTGACCGCGTCCGTCGTCGTGCCACCGCCATCGGGGACGTCCGGACTCGGCGACCTGCCGTGGCTGTCGGCCACGAACGGGTACGGTCCGGTCGAGCGCAACACCAGCAACGGGGAGAGCGCCGCGGGCGACGGCCACCCCCTCACCATCGGCGGCGTGGTGTACGGAAAGGGACTCGGCGTCCACGCGGAGAGCGCCGTCGAGTACTACACCGGCAAGGTGTGCAGGACGGTCACCGCCGATGTCGGCGTCGACGACGAGAAGGGCGCGAACGGCACCGTCGCCTTCGAGATCTGGGCCGACGGCACCAAGGTCGCCTCGACCGGCGTCCTGACCAATGCGATGCCCGCCCAGCCGCTCACCGCCGATGTGACCGGCGCCCAGGTGGTCCGCCTGGTCGTCACCGACGGCAGCGACGGCATCGACTCGGACCATGCGGACTGGGCGAACGCGCAGTTGACCTGCTGAGTCCGCTGCGGTGGCCCGACAGCCCACGTGAACGTTCCGGCCGTGCACGCCCCTCAGACCGCGGCCGCGTCCGCCCGCTTGGCGAGCGCGGCCGCGGCCGCCCCGACCAGCCCTGCGTCCGTGCCCATCTGGGCCGGCGTGATCTCCAGACGCTGCACGAAGGACAGGGTCGCGTAGTCGCCGAGGGCCTTGCGCAGTGGGGTGAACAGCACGTCGCCCGCCTTCCCGACTCCCCCGCCGATCACCGCGATGTCGATCTCGACGAGCGTGGCGGTGGCCGCGATGCCGGCGGCCAGTGCCTGGGCCGCGCGCTCGAAGGAAGCGAGAGCGACCGGGTCCCCGGCGCGGGCGGCGGCGGCCACCGCGGCCGCGGAGGTGTCGCCGTCGGGGCCTGGCCGCCAGCCGTTCTCCAGGGCGCGGCGGGCGATGTTGGGGCCGCTCGCGATGCGTTCGACGCAGCCGCGCGAGCCGCACGGGCACTGGTCGCCGTCGAGATCGACGCTGATGTGGCCGATATGGCCCGCGTTGCCGGTGGGACCGGGGTGCAGCTGACCGTTCAGGACCAGGCCGCCGCCGACACCCGTGGAGACCACCATGCACAGCGCGTTGTCGTGGCCGCGGGCGGCGCCCTGCCAGTGCTCGGCCGCCGTGATCGCCACGCCGTCACCGATCAGCTCGACCGGCAGCCCCCCGGCCGCGTCCTGGACCCGCCGTACGAGGGGATAGTCGCGCCAGCCGGGCACGTTGACCGGGCTCACCGTGCCCGCGGAGGCGTCCACGGGGCCGGCGCTGCCGATCCCGAGCGCCGTGGCGCGGCCCCACAGGGGTGCGGCGGTCAGCTCGCCGAGGACCTCCCGCACGGCACCCATCACGGTCTCGCCGTCCTGCTGCGCGGGCGTCGCACGCTGAGCGCGCACCACGATCTGGCCGTGGCCGTCCACCAGCGCCCCGGCGATCTTGGTGCCGCCGATGTCGAGCGCTGCCACGAGGTCGGTGTGCATCAGTGTCGGATCTCCCCGAAAACCATCGGATCCCCGTCGGCCAGGGGAAGTTCCCCCTTCAACCGCGGAGATGGGCGGGCCGGTCTGACGGTGGGGGCGCAGGCCGGAGATTGCGGTGGACAGTCTCTCGTGCATATGACAACGTTGTCCAGGCTCTATGCTCGACGCCACATCCTCATACAAACTCATGGTCTGACGCATCCCCGTGGACGAGACCCGCGGACGAGACCCGTGGACGAGACAGGACAGGACAGCGCATCGTGCCCGAGACCGCTCGCCGAACAGCCCCCCTCTCCGCAACGCGTTACGGCAACCGTCCCACCATGAAGGACGTGGCGGCGCGCGCCGGGGTGGGCCTGAAGACCGTCTCCCGCGTGGTCAACGGCGAGCCCGGCGTCACCCCGGAGACCGAGCGCCGCGTCCAGGAGGCCATCGACGCGCTCGGCTTCCGCCGCAACGACAGCGCGCGTGTGCTGCGCAAGGGCCGCACCGCCAGCATCGGCCTGGTCCTGGAGGACCTCGCCGACCCGTTCTACGGCCCCCTCAGCCGCGCCGTCGAGGAGGTGGCCCGCGCGCACGGCGCCCTGCTGATCAACGGCTCCAGCGCCGAGGACCCCGATCGCGAGCAGGAGTTGGCGCTGGCCCTGTGCGCGCGGCGGGTGGACGGCCTGGTGATCATTCCGGCCGGCGACGACCACCGCTATCTGGAGCCGGAGATCAGGGCGGGTGTCGCCACGGTGTTCGTCGACCGGCCCGCCGGGAAGATCGAGGCCGATGTCGTCCTGTCCGACAACTACGGCGGCGCCCGCGACGGCGTCGCCCACCTCATCGCCCACGGCCACCGCCGGATCGGCTTCATCGGCGACATGCCCCGTATCCACACGGCCGCCGAGCGGCTGCGGGGCTACCGGGCCGCCATGGAGGACGCGGGCATCCCGGTCGAGGACTCCTGGATGTCCCTTGGTGTCACGGACCCGCAGCGGGTGCGCCGGGCCGCCGAGGAGATGCTCTCCGGGCCCTCCCCGGTCACCGCGGTCTTCGCGGGCAACAACCGTGTGACGGTCACCGTGGTCCGGGTCCTCGCCGAGCAGCCCCGCCGCATCGCCCTGCTCGGCTTCGACGACTTCGAACTCGCCGATCTGCTGCAGCCGGGCGTCACCGTCGTCGCCCAGGACGCGGCCGCTCTCGGGCGCACCGCCGCCGACCGCCTCTTCCGCCAGCTGGACGGCACTCTGCTCACCCCGGAGCGCATCGAGCTGCCGACCCGGCTGATCACCCGCGGTTCGGGCGAGCTGCCGCCGGCGGACTGAGCCGCCCGTGGACGGTGAAGCGGACCACAGCCTCGAAGCGCTGGGCCTCGCGGTGGCCCCGCGGAACCACCCGCTGCTCTACCCGGGGGCCTGGCCCAGGCGGTCCGGGCTCCTCGACGGCGACCGGTTCCTGCCCCTCGACCGCCTGGTGCACCAGGACCGCGTCCCCGTGGTGGCGGTCGGCTCCAACGCCTGCCCGGGCCAACTGCGCCACAAAATGGACGAGTCCGGGATCAGCTCGCCCGTCCCGATGGTGCGCGCCCGGGTCACCGGCATCGACGTGGGCGTCTCCGCCCACGTCAGCCGACTGGGCTATGTGTCCGCGTCACCGGTCGAGGCGCCCGGCACCGTGCGGGAGTTGTTCGTGACCTGGCTGGACGCCGGGCAACTCGCGATGATCGACGCGAGCGAGGGCGTGCCGCTGCGGTACGGCAACTTCCGGCGCGCCTGGCTGCGGGAGCCGCAGGTTCGGATCGAGTTGGAGGACGGAGCGCGGCTGCCCGGTGCGTACATCTATGTCAACCGCCGCGGAGTCCTGCGCAAAGGCTCGGGGGCGCCTCGCCGGCCGGTCGCTCAGCGGGTGCTGCTCACCGAACTCCTCGTCGGTTCGGCCCGGTTGAGGGAGCTGTTCGGTGCCACACCCGAGGAGTTCTGCACGCGCGCGCGTGCCGACGCGGAGCTGTGCGAGCGGGGCACCCGGGTGTTCGCCGAGGAGAAGCTGGTGACGGAGTCGGGGCTGGAACGGTACGTGGCGGACGAATGAGCGTGACGGGCGTCAGCAGACCGGGAGTCCGGGGATCGGCTGGTCGTTGTCGCCGCCCTTGACGTAGACGTCGCTGATGTAGACGTTCGTGTTGCCGCTGTCGTCGTCCGTCTTCGCCCACCAGACGTTGGTCCACTGCCCGTATGTCTCGCGCCGGCCCAGGTTCTGCTGGCAGTAGAAGTAGTTGGTGCCGGCACCCAGGACGCCGACCTCGGTGCCGGAGGCGGTGTAGGACTTGGCGGTGTGCCACACCGTGCAGTTGTACTTGCCGCCGCCTATGGAGGTGCAGGCCGGTGCCGGGGTGGTCGCGCCCCCTCCGACCGTCGTACCGCCGCTGCCGGTGGTGCCGCCTGAGGTAGTGCCGCCCGTGGTACCGCCGCCGGTGGTGCCACCGCCCGGGGACTTCGCCGTGGACGAGGACGAGGCCCGGCTCGTCGGCGTGACCCCGCCCTTCCGACCGGCGGTCTTCGCCGGCGACGGGGTCTTCTTGTCGCCCTGTTCCGTCGGCTTGGGGCCGTCCGAGTGGTCGGCGTCGGTGCGGTCGGTGACGGACGCGGACGCCTGGGCATCCGAACGGGACGCGGAGGTGCGCGTGTGCGCTTCCGTGTTCCGGGTGTTCAGCAGGGCGACGGTGCCGCCGGCCGCCGCGAGGACGACGGTGACGGCCGCGGCGGCGAGCAGGGCGCGGCCCTTGCGGCGCGGGGAGGTCGACGGGGATATGGGCCCGGTGGGGGCCGTCGCCAGGTCCGGTGCCGGGTTCTGCGGTGCGGGCGGGCCGAAGCCCGGCGTCGCGTGTGCGGCAAACGGCGCGGGGTTGGAGCCGGGCGCCGCCTGGTCGTGCCGTGCGGTCGGGTCGGAGCCGGGCGGCACCGGCCCGCGCCGCTCGGTGGGAGCGGAACCCTGCGCCGCTCCTCCCATGAGGAACCCGGGAGGCAGCGACGGGACGTCGGGTTCCGTCTGCGCCCTCGGCGCCGTGCGATCGCGCAGGGTCGTCGTGGGCGTGTCCGTACCGCCCGCGTCCGCCACCGCCTGCAGCAGAGCGCGTCCCCGCTCGGCCTCCGGGCGGGTCTCGGGCCGCTTGTCCAGCAGTTGCTGGAGTACGGGGGTGAGCGGGCCGGCACGCTCCGGCTCCCGGAGGGGCTCGGTGACGATCGCGGTGAGCGTGGAGTACGTCGACGTGCGGCGGAAGGGCGAGGAGCCCTCGACGGCCGCGTACAACGTGGCTCCCAGGGCCCAGACGTCGGAGGCCGGGCTCGCCTCGGCGCCCTGGGCCCGCTCGGGCGCCAGGTAGTCCAGGGAGCCGACGAGCGCACCACTGCGGGTAAGGTGGGCGGTCGCGCCGTCGCCCGGGTCGTCCATGGCCGCGATGCCGAAGTCGGTCAGGACGACCCGGCCGGACCCCTCGAGCAGGATGTTCCCGGGCTTCACGTCACGGTGCAGGACGCCGGCCCGGTGGGCGGCCGCCAGCGCGTCCATCACCTTGGCGCCGATGCCGGCGGCCTCGACCGGGTCGAGGGAGCCGCGCTCGCGCAACACCTGCTCCAGGGACGGCCCGTCGACCAGTTCCATGACGATGAGCGGACGGCCGTCGACCTCGGTCACGTCGTGCACGGCGACGACTCCGGGGTGACGCACCCGGGCCGCCGCCCGGGCCTCGCGCTGCATCCGCAGCCGGAGGTCGGCGAGTTCGGGCCCGTCGGCGTCGGAGTAGGTGCGCAGTTCCTTGACGGCGACCTCACGGCCCAGCACCTCGTCGACGGCTCTCCAGACCACTCCCATGCCGCCGCGCCCGAGTTGGGCCACCACGCGATAGCGCCCCGCCAGCAGCCGACCGGTCCCGTCGCCCTGGTTGTTCCCGCCTGAGGTCTCCCCCGAAGACACCGCACGCCCCGTTCCTGTGACACGTCAATGCGTGCCGTACAGACTACGGGGCGGGGGTGACAACGCCAGCCGGTGGTGACTGCTGTGACGGGTCCGCTACTTGGCGGACGCGGTCAGGTCGCCGCGCCGGGGTGCCGCGAAGCCCTCCAGATCGGCACGAGTCAGACCGGTCACCCGGGCGACCTCGGCGATGTCCAGCGCGCCGCAGTCCAGTCCGCGCAGCAGATAGCCGCTGAGGGCCTTGGCGGTGGCGGGCTCGTCCATGACGTCACCGCCGGCCCGGTTGGCGTACCGCGCGAGGCGGGCGGCGGCCTGCTCGAAGCCCTCGCGGTAGAAGGCGAAGACGGCCGCGTACCGGGTGGGGATGTGGCCGGGATGCATGTCCCAGCCCTGGTAGTAGGCGCGGGCTAGCGCGCGGCGGGTGAGGCCGTAGTGCAGGCGCCAGGCGTCGTGGACCTTCTCGGTCGGGCCCACGGGCAGCACGTTGGTCGAGCCGTCCGAGACCCGGACACCCGTTCCGGCCGCCGCGACCTGCATGATCGCCTTGGCGTGGTCGGCGGCCGGGTGGTCGCTGGCCTGGTGGGCGGCGGAGACGCCGAGGCAGGCGCTGTAGTCGAAGGTGCCGTAGTGCAGTCCGGTGGCGCGGCCCTCGGCGGCCTGGATCATGCGGGCGACCGTGGCGGTGCCGTCGGTGGCGAGGATGGACTGGCTGGTCTCGATCTGGATCTCGAAGCCGATCCGGCCGGGCTCGAGCCCGCGCGCCTTCTCGAAGGCCTCCAGGAGCCGCACCATGGCGGTGACCTGCTCGGCGTACGTCACCTTGGGCAGCGTCAGCACCAGCCCGTCGGGCAGCCCACCGGCCTCCATCAGGCCGCTGAGGAAGATGTCGAGGGTGCGGATGCCCCGGTCGCGTACGGGCGCCTCCATGCACTTCATGCGGATGCCCATGTACGGGGCCGCCGTCCCCTCCGCATACGCCTGGGCGATCAGCCGCGCCGCGCGGGCCGCCGCCTCGTCCTCCTCGTCGTCCGGGCGGGGGCCGTAGCCGTCCTCGAAGTCGACGCGCAGGTCCTCGATGGGCTCACGCTCCAGCTTGGCGCGCACACGCGCGTGGACGGGCTCGGCGAGTTCGTCGGACAGGCCGAGGACGGCCGCGAAGGAGGCGGCGTCCGGGGCGTGTTCGTCGAGGGCCGCAAGGGCCTGGCCGCCCCAGGAGCGGATGGTGTCGGCGGCGAAGACGTCACCGGGGACGTAGACGGTGTGGACGGGCTGGCGGGTGCCGGGGTCCCCCGGGTAGCGACGCTCCAGTTCGGCGTCGACCGGGGCGAGGGAGGCGCTGATCTCCTCGCTGATCGCGCCCGCGAGGCTCGTCGCCACCTTCTCCTGCTGGCCCTGACCCATCCCATACCCTCCTGTTTTCCACTGTACGGAATCAACAATCCGTAGAATGAAGTTATCCGGGCACCTTCCGATGGTCAACACCATGCCCACGGGGAGCAACCCCGCGATCTCGGCATGTTCACGCTCATCTCACACCCGGGTATGACACTTCCCTACGCACGACTCGCCCTCGCACGACTCGTCCGGCTGCCGCCACCGAAGGAGCCTCCGTGCCGAACCACCGCCGAGTCACCCGCCGTCTGGGCCTGAAGGCCGCTCTGGCCGCGGCGGTCACCGTGCCGCTGTCCAGCGCCGCGATCTCCGCCTCGTCCGCCTCACCCGCGCCGTCCCCCTCCACGCAGACGCACCGGGCGCCCCGTCTCGAGGTCATGACCTTCAACCTGCGTTTCGCGAGCACGAAGGAACCCAACAGCTGGAGCGACCGCAGACCGGTGATGCACGAACTGCTGCGGCGCGCGCACCCCCACGCCATCGGCACACAGGAGGGCCTCTACCAGCAACTGCGCGACATCGACTCCGACCTCGGGCCGTCCTACGACTGGATCGGCACCGGCCGCGAGGGCGGCAGCCGCGACGAGTCCACGGCGATCTTCTACGACAACCGGCGCCTGGACCCCGTCGAGCACTACACCTTCTGGCTCTCCGACACCCCGGAGACCATCCGCTCGAACACCTGGGGCGCCGCCTTCCCGCGCATCGTCACCTGGGTCCGCTTCCGCGATCTCGCCGACGCCGGACGGCAGTTCTATGTCCTCAACACCCACTTCGACCACGCGAGCCAGTACGCGCGCGAGCGCAGCGCCACGCTGCTGACCCAGCGGATCGCCCAGCTCGACCGTTCGCTTCCTGCCGTGGTGACCGGCGACTTCAACGCCGCCGCGCACTGGAATCCGGTCTACGACACGCTGGTGGGCTCGGGCCTCCTCGACACCTGGGACGCGGCGGCGCACCGCAGTGCCGCTTACGGGACCTTCCACGGCTACAAGGGACTCAGGCCGAACGGCGACCGCATCGACTGGATCCTCACCACGCCATGGGTGACGACGCACCGGGCATCGGTCGACACCTTCTCCGCCGGCGGCCGGTTCCCGAGCGACCATCTGCCCGTGCAGGCCTCGCTCAGTCTGGAATGAGCCGAGGCCCCCGCGGCTGTTCGTGCAGTCGCGGGGGCCTCGGCCGGCCTTCGGGTGATCAGCCCTTGCGGGTGTTGATCTCCTCGGTGAGCTGGGGGACGACGTCGAAGAGGTCGCCGACCACGCCGTAGTCGACCAGGTCGAAGATCGGGGCCTCGGGGTCCTTGTTGACCGCCACGATCGTCTTCGAGGTCTGCATGCCAGCCCGGTGCTGGATGGCGCCGGAGATGCCGTTGGCGATGTACAGCTGCGGCGAGACGGACTTGCCGGTCTGGCCGACCTGGTTGGTGTGCGGGTACCAGCCCGCGTCCACCGCCGCCCGGGAGGCACCCACCGCGGCACCGAGGGAGTCGGCGAGGGCCTCGATGAGCGGGAAGTTCTCGGCGCCGTTGACACCGCGGCCGCCGGAGACCACGATCGCGGCCTCGGTCAGCTCCGGACGCCCGGTCGACTCCCGCGCCGTACGGCCGGTGACCTTCGTACCGGTCGCCTGCTCCGAGAACGACACCGTCAGGGCCTCGACGCTGCCGGCGGCCGGGGCGGCCTCCACTGCGGCGGAGTTCGGCTTGACGGTGATGACCGGGGTGCCCTTGCTGATACGGGACTTGGTGGTGAAGGACGCGGCGAACACCGACTGGGTGGCCACCGGGCCCTCGTCCGAGGCTTCCAGGTCGACGGCGTCGGTGATGATGCCCGAGCCGATCCGCAGCGCCAGCCGCGCGGCGATCTCCTTGCCCTCGGCGGAGGACGGCACCAGCACCGCGGCCGGGGAGACGGCCTCGACGGCGGCCTGCAGCGCGTCCACCTTGGGGACGACCAGGTAGTCGGCGTACTCGGACGCCTCGTGGGTCAGCACCTTGACGGCGCCGTGCTCGGCCAGCGCGGCGGTGGTGTCTGCGGCGCCGTTGCCCAGCGCGACGGCGACCGGCTCGCCGATGCGGCGCGCCAGGGTCAGCAGCTCCAGGGTGGGCTTGCGGACGGCACCGTCCACGTGGTCGACGTAGACGAGAACTTCAGCCATGGGATTGCTCTCCTGCGGATTGCGAAGTCTGAGGGGCGGTAAGGGAGTTGAGCCTCGTAGGGACTACGGGTCCCTTAGATGAACTTCTGGCTCGCGAGGAACTCGGCGAGCTGCTTGCCGCCCTCGCCCTCGTCCTTGACGATCGTGCCCGCGGTGCGCGCCGGACGCTCGGCCGCCGACTCGACCTTCGTCCACGCACCCTCGAGACCCACCTCTTCGGCGTCGATCTCCAGGTCGGACAGGTCCCACGACTCGACCGGCTTCTTCTTCGCCGCCATGATGCCCTTGAAGGACGGGTAGCGCGCCTCACCCGACTGGTCGGTGACCGACACGACCGCGGGCAGGGAGGCCTCCAGCTGCTCCGACGCGGCGTCACCGTCGCGGCGGCCCTTGACGACGCCGCCCTCGACGCTCACCTCGGACAGCAGCGTCACCTGCGGCACACCCAGACGCTCCGCGAGCATTGCCGGCACGACGCCCATGGTGCCGTCGGTGGAGGCCATGCCCGAGACCACCAGGTCGTAGCCGGCCTTCTCGATGGCCTTGGCCAGCACCAGCGAGGTGCCGATCGCGTCCGTGCCGTGCAGGTCGTCGTCCTCCACGTGGATGGCCTTGTCGGCACCCATGGACAGCGCCTTGCGCAGCGCGTCCTTGGCGTCCTCGGGACCCACCGTCAGGACGGTGATCTCCACGTCGTCGTCGGAGTTCTCGGAGATCTGCAGCGCCTGCTCGACCGCGTACTCGTCCAGCTCGGAGAGCAGACCGTCCACGTCGTCCCGGTCGACGGTCAGGTCATCGGCGAAGTGCCGGTCGCCAGTGGCGTCGGGCACGTACTTCACAGTGACAACGATCCTCAAGCTCACGCCGGCTCTCCTACTGCAATCGTCATTTCGGTGCTGCCTACTTTCAGGCAGCATAGGCGCCTCAAGCGGCCGATCCCGATCGGGGCGACCCGCGCTCCGAGCGAAATATTACTCGTCAGTACACCCAGTTCGTTCCCGCTAAGCAAGCGCTTTGAACTGTGACCTTTGCAACGCAGCGTAATCGGAACTCGACCGCTTCGCAGGCGGAACCGGCCGACGGTCAGTCGCGCAGGCCGCTGAAATGACCCTGGTGGTAGAGGAGCGGGCGGCCGGGGCCCGTGGGGTCGCCGAGCACGACCTCGGCCAGCACGATGCGGTGGTCCCCGGCGGGGACGCGGCCCACGATCCGGCACACCAGCCAGGCGAGGACGTCGTCGAGGACGGGGACGCCTTCGGGGCCCGTACGCCAGGCAGTGGGCGCGCCGAAGCGGTCGGCGCCGCTCTTGGCGAAGGTGGCCGCCAGCTCCTGCTGATGCTCGCCGAGTATGTGGACGCCGATGTGGTCGGTCGCCGATATCGCCGGCCAGCTGGAGGCCCCGGTGCTGATACCGAAGGACAGCAGCGGGGGTTCGGCGGAGACGGAGCTGAGCGAGGTGGCGGTGAAGCCGACCGGGCCGGCGTCGCCGCGCGCGGTGATCACGGCGACTCCTGCCGCGTGCCGCCGGAAGACGGAGCGCAGCAGGTCGGGAGAGGCGAGCTGAGGGGTACGGGTGCCGAGGTCGGGCGTGGCCGTCATGGAGTTGTCCTTCTACGAGGAGGGGCGGGCGTCGTAGCTGCTCAACAGCTCGGACAGCGCGCGCTCGCAGTGCGGGCGAGGTCGACGTGCACCCGCCCGTAGAGAAGGAGGTCCGTAGGCATACGGTCAGGCTGACGATAGGTGGTGCGCACAGTCAAGTACGTTCCGGCATATGGGAGATGCCTCACCGTCCGCAGCACAGCCGTCAAACCGCCTCCCCCAGCGCGGCGATGACATCGTCCTTGCGCGGCTGGCCGGTGGCACGCCGAACGATCCGGCCGTCGGCGTCCAGAACCAGCACCGTCGGGGTCTTGAGGATGTCGAGTTCGCGCACCAGGTCCAGATGGTCCTCGGCGTCGATCTCGACGTGGGTCACGCCCGGGACCATGCCGGCCACCTCACCGAGGACGCGGCGGGTGGCCCGGCAGGGCGCGCAGAAGGCGCTGGAGAACTGCACGAGCGTGGCGCGCTCACCGAGTTCCGCGCCCAACTCGGCCGCCGCCAGCCGCTTCCCGCCGTCGCGCCCACGCACGCGTACCCTCCCGTTCCGCCGACGATGAATCACTCCGTAGGCACTCGCCGCCACGAGCACCACTGCGCACACCACAAGTCCGGTCATCACCTGCACAAGCATTCACGAGACTGCAAAGATTCCCGGCTCCCGGGATCTTTTCCCATGCGGAATGCTTGCTTCATGGACATTGATGTGAGGGGGCCCCGCTTCGGGGCGACCGTGACGACCGTCGTCCTGGCGGTCGTGCTGATCACCGGGAGCGCCTGGCTGCTGGCCTGGCAGACGCTGGCGTTCGCACTGGGCGCGGCGGGCGGGGTGGGCCGTTCGCCGTACGGCTGGCTGTTCCGCAAGGTGGTGCGTCCCAGGCTGGGGCCGCCGACGGAGTTCGAGTCGCCGGAGCCGCCGCGGTTCGCGCAGGCGGTGGGGCTGGTCTTCGCCGGCGTGGGGCTGGTCGGTTTCGGGCTCGGGCCGACCTGGCTGGGGCTCGCGGCGACCGCCGCCGCGCTCGCCGCCGCGTTCCTCAATGCCGCTTTCGGGTACTGCCTGGGCTGCGAGTTGTACCTGCTCGTGCGGCGGGTGACGGTCCGTACGGAGTAAAGGCGGATTAAAAATCCGAGGTGGATCAGTTGTCGGACGTGACGAGGATCTCGCCGTTCTGCGGCGCCAGGACTGGCCCCCCGTTCGTTCTTGGGGCACGATCTGCGCAATGCCGTAAACCTACGGCTGCGTAACTTCCCGCCGGGAGAACCCGTCCAGGCAGAGAGAAGGGTCCACTCCGTCCATGGCTGAGCTTGTCTACCGTCCCGTCGTCGGTCTCGCCCAAACGTTGTTCAAGGTGTGGGACCTCAAGATCGACTTGAAGGGATCGGAGAACATTCCGCGCTCGGGCGGCGCCGTGCTGGTGAGCAATCACATCAGCTATCTGGACTTCATCTTCGACGGTCTGGCCGCCCTGCCGCAGAAGCGTCTGGTGCGCTTCATGGCGAAGGAGTCGGTGTTCCGGCACCGGATCTCCGGCCCGCTGATGCGCGGCATGAAGCACATCCCGGTGGACCGCAAGCAGGGCGAGACGGCGTACCAGCATGCGCTGCAGTCGCTGCGGTCCGGCGAGATCGTCGGCGTCTTCCCGGAGGCGACCATCTCGCAGTCCTTCACCCTGAAGAGCTTCAAGTCGGGTGCCGCACGCATGGCCCAGGAGGCCGGCGTGCCGCTCATCCCGATGGCGCTGTGGGGCACCCAGCGGCTGTGGACCAAGGGCCACCCGCGCAACTTCAAGCGCAGCCACACGCCGATCACCATCCGGGTGGGCGAGCCGGTGGAGGCCCCCCAGGACCAGTACGCGGGCGCCATCACCCGGCGGCTGCGCGAGCGCGTCCAGGAGCTGCTGGAGGCGGCGCAGCGCGCCTATCCCGTACGACCCAAGGGTCCGGACGACACCTGGTGGATGCCCGCCCATCTCGGGGGCACGGCACCGACCCCCGAAGAGGTGAAGGCGGCCGAGGCCCGCTGAATCGTCACGCCGGGGCGTGGACGGTGATCCGTGCCCCGGGGGCCGGCGTCGTCACGTCAGACGACCTCGCACCGTATCGGGGTGTTCGACGACCCACCGCCGGCCACGGTCGCGAAGTCCTCGTCGCCGACGGCCCGTACGAGTCGCATGCGGTCCGGCGGCCGTGAGGCCCGTTTCACCGGCGCCTCGGCCGAGTTGCGGGTGCGTGAGGGCTTGGAGCCGAACGGCGTGCAGGGGCCGCGAGCCGTGCGGCCACCTCGTCCAGGAGGGCCGAACTCTCCTCGGTACTGGGCCCGTTGACCAGTCCGTGCGCCTCAATGGCGACATGGGTGAACGCGGGGTCAGAGTGCCGTGGGGAGCATCTTCCAGAGATGGGGCCGGTCGGCGGCGGCCTTGAGGGCTTCGATGACCACCGGATGCGGTTCGGCGTAGAGGCCCGGATAGTCCACCTCATCGGACTCCGGGTAGGGGGTCCAGGCCAGCCGCTCACCTTCGAGGGAGAACCGGGCATCGACGCCGGGTTTGTTGCCGCGGGGGTCCTGCCGGTGCCAGGCGCCGTTGAAGCGGACGGCGATCAGGCCGTGCACGGCATGGCCGTCGCCGCCGTCGTGGGCAAGCCTCTTGTAGCAGAGTGCCGTGGGGATGTCCTCGGCCCGCAGCAGGGCGGCGAGGGCGTGGGCCTTCGCGTAGCAGATGCCGGTGCCCTGTTGCAGTACGTCGGAGGCCCGCCAGGTGACGCGGGGGTCGCCGGAGTCCTGGGAGTGCGGGATGGTGTCGCGCACGAACTCGAAAGCCGCCCGTGCATAGGCATACGAGTCCGGTACGTCCCGCACGAGGCGGGCAGCCGTCTCCCGTACCAACGGATGGTCGTGGTCGACGACCTCGTCTGCGCTCAAATAGGCGGAAAGGTCGGGGGTGTTCTGGATCAGCTCCATGTCCGCAGAGCATAGGAATACGATCACCCAAGAGTCAATGACTTTTCAGATGACCGCATACCTATGCGAAAGGAGAGCTGAGTCAGCGCGCCATCTCCTCCTTGAGCGCCGCCAGGAACGTGTCCACGTCCTCCTCGGTGGTGTCGAAGGCGCACATCCAGCGCACCACACCCGCGGCCTCGTCCCAGAAGTAGAAGCGGAACCGCTTCTGCAGCCGCTCGCTCACGTCGTGCGGGAGCTTGGCGAACACCCCGTTGGCCTGGACCGGGTAGAGAATCTCCACACCGTGCACGGCGCGCACGCCGTCGGCCAGGCGCTGGGCCATCTCGTTGGAGTGGCGGGCGTTGCGCAGCCACAGGTCCTTGGCGAGCAGGGCCTCCAACTGCACCGAGACGAAGCGCATCTTGGAGGCGAGCTGCATGGACAGCTTGCGCAGGTGCTTCATGTGGCTGACGGCGGCCGGGTTGATGACGACGACCGCCTCGCCGAACAGCGCGCCGTTCTTCGTCCCGCCGAGCGAGAGGATGTCGACGCCCACCGCGTTGGTGAACGTCCGCATCGGGACGTCCAGCGACGCGGCCGCGTTGGCTATCCGGGAGCCGTCCAGGTGCACCTTCATGCCACGCGCGTGGGCGTGCTCGCAGATCGCGCGGATCTCGTCAGGCGTGTAGAGCGTGCCGAGCTCCGTGCTCTGGGTGATCGAGACGACCTGCGGCATCGCGCGGTGCTCGTCGTCCCAGCCGTACGCCTGCCGGTCGATCAGCTCGGGAGTGAGCTTGCCGTCCGGTGTCGGCACGGTGAGCAGCTTCAGTCCGCCCATGCGCTCCGGTGCGCCGCCCTCGTCGACGTTGATGTGCGCGCTCTCGGCACAGATAACCGCGCCCCAGCGGTCGGTGACCGCCTGGAGCGCGACGACGTTCGCCCCGGTGCCGTTGAAGACCGGGAAGGCCTCTGCCGTGGCCCCGAAGTGGCTGCGGATGATGCTCTGGAGGTTGTCGGTGTAGTCGTCCTCGCCGTACGCGACCTGGTGCCCGCCGTTGGCCAGGGCCAGGGCGGCGAGCACCTCCGGGTGGGCCCCGGCGTAGTTGTCGCTGGCGAAGCCGCGGACCTGCGGGTCGTGATGGCGACGCGCGTCGGTCCTCGGGGGGTTCACGGCTTCTCGGTCAGCCACAGACGCTTTCCGTTCACTTCGGCGGCGGGCTTGCTCCAGACGTCGACGATGGCCTCGGCCAGCTCCTCGACGTCCGTGAAGCCCGCGAACTTCGCATTGGGTCGCTCGGCGCGCATCGCGTCGTGCACCAACGCCTTCACCACCAGGATCGCAGCCGCCGACGTCGGCCCCTCGGCGCCTCCCGCCTTGCGGAAGAAGTCAGCCATGGCGAGGGTCCACGCCTCGGCGGCGGCCTTGGCGGCGGCGTACGCGGCGTTGCCCGCGGTGGGCCTGGTCGCGCCGGCCGCGCTGATCAGGACGTAGCGGCCGCGCTCGCTGCGCTGCAGCGCCTCGGAGAAGGCGAGGGAGGTGTGCTGCACGGTGCGGATGAGCAGCAGCTCCAGGAAGTCCCAGTCGTCGAGGCTGGTCTTGATGAAGGTCTCGCTGCCGCGCCAGCCGCCGACGAGGTGGACCAGGCCGTCGACGCGACCGAACTCCTTGTCGATGTGCATGGCCCAGTCGCGGGTGGACTCCAGGTCCAGCAGGTCGACGGGCTCGCCGGTCACGGTGGCGCCGCCGGACGCGTAACGGGCCGCGTCCACGGCCTCCGCAAGCCGCTCGGGATCGTTGTCCGCGGCGACGACGGTCGCGCCCGCCTCCGCGAGCCGGATCAGTGCCGCGCGCCCGGCGGGTCCGCCCGCGCCGGCCACCGCGATCACCGCACCGCTGAGAGCTCCGTTCCCCGCCATGGTCTTCGCCTCCTGAGCAGTGGTGTTGGTGTTGCGGTCGCTCACGCGGCGACCCGCTCGGCGCTCTCTGCCGTGATGCCCTTGGTGGAGGCGATCACATTCTTCAGCTTCTTGGAGAGGGCCTCATAGAACATGCTCAGGGGAAACTCGTCGGGAAGCACGTCATCGACGAGCTTTCGCGGCGGGCGGCTCAGGTCGAGGGCGTCGGGGCCCTTGGCCCAGCGGGATCCGGGGTGCGGGGCGAGGTACTGCGACACCAGGTCGTACGCGGCGAACCAGTGGACGAGCTTCGGGCGGTCGATGCCGGCCCGGTAGAGGTCCTCGATCTCGGCGCACAGCTGGTTGGTGACCTGCGGGGCGCGCTGCCAGTCGATGAGCAGCTTGTTGTCGGTCCAGCGGATCACGTCGTGCTTGTGCAGATAGGCGAAGAGGAGCTGGCCGCCGAGCCCGTCGTAGTTGCGCACGCGCTCGCCGGTGACCGGGAAGCGGAACATGCGGTCGAACAGCACCGCGTACTGCACGTCACGGGCCTGCGGGACGCCGTCCTCCTGCAGCTTCACTGCCTCCTTGAAGGCGGTGAGGTCGCAGCGCAGCTCTTCGAGGCCGTACATCCAGAAGGGCTGGCGCTGCTTGATCATGAACGGGTCGAAGGGCAGGTCGCCGTGGCTGTGGGTGCGGTCGTGGACCATGTCCCACAGCACGAAGGCCTCCTCGCAGCGCTTCTGGTCGTGGACCATCGCGGCGATGTCCTCGGGCAGCTCCAGGCCCAGGATGTCGACGGCGGCGTCGGTCACGCGACGGAAGCGTGCGGCCTCCCGGTCGCAGAAGATGCCACCCCAGGAGAAACGTTCCGGCGCCTCGCGCACTGCGATGGTCTCCGGGAAGAGGACGGCGGAGTTGGTGTCGTAGCCGGCCGTGAAGTCCTCGAACTTGATGCCGCAGAACAGCGGGTTGTCGTAGCGGGCGCGCTCCAGCTCGGCCAGCCAGTCGGGCCAGACCATGCACAGCACGACCGCTTCGAGGTTGCGGTCCGGGTTGCCGTTCTGCGTGTACATGGGGAAGACGACCAGGTGCTGCAGGCCGTCCGCGCGGTTCGCGGCGGGCTGGAAGGCCAGCAGCGAGTCGAGGAAGTCGGGCACCTCGAAGCCGCCCTCGGCCCACCGGAGCAGGTCCTTGGCCAGCGCCTCGTGGTAGTCGATGTCGTGCGGGAGCAGCGGGGAGAGCTCCTCGACGGCCGCCACGACACGCCGTACGGCCGCCTCGGCGTCCGCGCGCTCGGGTGCACCCTCGGCCTCCAGGTCGATCGACCCGTCCTTGGACTGCCATGGCCGGATCTGCTCCACGGCATTCTTGAGCACGGCCCAGGCCGGGTGCTCAACCACCCTGGTCACCGGAGGAACCTGCTCCTCCGAAGCCGCCTGCACAAGAATTTCCGTCATGTCCCATCCTCCACGGGAGAAGCTCGCGTATGGAGACCGTATACATACGGACTTCCTCTCAGCAAGAGGAGCCTCGGGAGATTATCCTGCGCTTCTCCTTGGTCGCCGAACTTTTTCCTGCCGGAAACCCATCCGGCAGACATTTGAGTATCGCGCGGCTACCCGGCGGCGGGGCGTCGAAACCGGCCACCGGTCAATGCCGGGAGGACTCGCCCACGCCAGGGTGATCCCCGACGGGTACAGGCCAGGCACGCGCCCGGCGGCACGCCGATCCCCCGTGTACGCGCGGGTTCATCGCCGGGCGGGGCCATTAGGCTGCGGCTCTGCCCGCGCGGCCGTCCGCTCCGGTCCGCGCGCGGAGCCGAGCCGCCGTCGACGGAAGCGAGTTGAACCTTGAACTTCCTTACCATCGGTCATCGCGGAGTCATGGGTACCGAGCCCGAGAACACCCTCCGTTCCTTCGTCGCCGCCCAGCACGCCGGGCTCGACGTGATCGAACTCGATCTGCATCTGAGCAAGGACGGCGCCCTCGTCGTCATGCACGACACCGAGGTGGACCGCACGACCGACGGCAGCGGCCCGATCGCCGAGAAGACCCTCTCCGAGCTGCGCGCCCTGGACGCGGGCCGCGGCGAGCGCGTCCCGGTCTTCGAGGAGGTCCTCGAAGCCGTGCGGGTACCGCTGCAGGCCGAGATCAAGGACATCGCTGCGGCACGGGTACTGGCCGAGGTCATGCTCAAGAGGGACCTGGTCTCCCGGGTCGAGGTGTCCTCGTTCCACGACGAGGCGATCGCCGAGATCACCCGCCTGGTGCCAGGCGTACGGACCGCGCTGATCGGCAGCCGCTACGGCACCGACATCGTGGAGCGCGCCGTGGAGGCCGGTGCCGCGACCGTCTGCCTCAACATCCGCCGCCTCACCCTCGAGGTCGTGGAGCAGGCCCGCAAGGCGGACCTGAGGATCATCGGCTGGGTGGTGAACACGCAGGACCATCTGCGGCTCGTCCGGGCGCTGCAGCTGGACGGCGCCACCACCGACTACCCGGAGATCAAGCGCACCGGCCGCTTCACGGCCTGAGCCTCACACCAGCTCCTTGACCAGCAGCTCGAACTGCAGGTCGTCGCGCTGCGGAATGCCGAAGCGCTCGTCGCCGTACGGGAACGGGGTCATCCTTCCCGTACGGCGGTAGCCGCGGCGCTCGTACCAGGCGATGAGGTCGCCTCGCACGGAGATCACGGTCATGTGCATCTCGCGCACGCCCCAGCTCTCGCGTGCCGCGCGCTCCGCCTCCGCGATGATCACCTTGCCGAGGCCCGCGCCCTGCAGCTGCGGACTGACCGCGAACATCCCGAAGTAGGCGTGTTCCCCGCGGTGTTCGAGCTGGCAGCAGGCAACGACGGCGCCGTCCCGCTCGACCGTCAGCAGACGGCTGTGGGGCGACTTGATGACGGCGAGTACGCCCTCCGGGTCGGTGCGCTGCCCTTGCAGGATGTCCGCCTCGGTGGTCCATCCGGCCCGGCTGGAGTCCCCGCGGTACGCCGACTCGATCAGCGCGACCAGCACGTCGACGTCGGCGTCGGTGGCGTCGCGGAACGTCAGTCCGGCGGCGGTGGTCTCCATGGGTGTCACTCCGGTTTCTGGCTCTGCGCTGGCAGGGACGAGGGTAACCCTGCCACTAGGCTCCGGATGCATGGTGCACGTTCTCAGCAGCCGGACCCTTCTCCACCCGAGCGATCCCGAGCGCTCCCGCACGTTCTACGGAGAGCAGTTGGGCCTCGCCGTCCACCGCGAGTTCGGTACGGGGCCGCAGCGCGGCACCGTCTACTTCCTCGGCGGTGGCTTCCTGGAGGTCTCGGGCCGCTCCGAGACCCCGCCCTCCCCCGCCGTCCGCTTGTGGCTGCAGGTCGAGGACGTGGCTGCGGCGCACGAGGAGCTGCGGGCGAAGGGCGTCGAGATCGTGCGGGCGCCGGTGAAGGAGCCGTGGGGGCTGATCGAGATGTGGATCGCGGATCCGGACGGGATCCCGATCGTGCTGGTCGAGGTGCCGGCGGACCATCCGATGCGCTACCGGCCGGGGATCTGACGGCCCGGAACGCCTGCCGGTACCGCCGTTTCTCCCGGTCCGCCGGGAAGGGTTCACGGTCCGGGGAGACACCTTCACGCCGTACGCGCAATGTGCGCCTTGGCCCGTGCCGCTGCGCGCCTCGGGGAGCGGTGGAAACCTGTCCCGGCCCCGCCGAAGGTGGTCGGCGCTCGGCGAGCTTCCGACGGGGATGCCGTCGGCGGTCGGCCGCAGGATCTCCACGTCCCGCGGCGTCAGCGGGTTCGCTCCCGCGTCGAGCGCGGCCGGCGCGAACTCCGGATCGATGAACCGCCGGCCCCTGACCAGCTTGCGGATGCCGTGGATCAGCCGGTCCGCCGGAACGTTCGTACTGATCACCCCGGCGGCGCGCAGATCGAGCATCCGCCGCAGCCGCGCCGGTGTGGTCGAGGCCATCATCAGCAGCACTCGGCACTCGGGCAGCCGCCGCTTCAGCTCGCCCCGCAAGGCGAGTTCCTCGCCCTCCTTGGAGTCGACGTCGTTCGGCTGGAGCGTCAGCGCTTCGGAGCACTACCCGCAACGGGTCATCGACGGCGCGGACTTCGGTGGCATGGTGCGCATGGACGAGAGGTTCCCGCCCGAGGTGCCGCCGCACTGGCTGCCCTGCTTCGCGGTGGCCGAAGGGGCCGCCGATCACGGTGCTGCGGGATCCGCAGGCGGCGGTGTCCGGCCTGTACCGGGCGGGCGACGAGCACTGATCAGTGCGGGAGCCGGACGGTCATCTCGACGGTGATCTCGTCGCCGACGGTGATCTGCCGGGGCCTGCGGACGGCGGCCTTCAGCGGCAGCAGATAGCCGCCGTCCCTGGGGAACAGCGAGGTCTCGAAGTCGACCTCGCCGATCCGCGCGGCCACGGGGATCACGCCCCAGCCGTAGCTGGCCGGCGCCGCGACCTCATGGATGTCCGCGGACTCCTCGTCGGGCACGGGCAGGTAGTAGTAGGGCGCCGGGCCGCGCCACTCGATCACCCGGCCGGCGAACGTGAACTCCAGCATCAGGCCCCTTCCTCGTGCCCGTCACGATAGACCGCCTCGGGTCAGCGGTGTCACCGTCACCTGGTCGATGACCGGGGCGTACGCCGAGCGCTGGCCGTATGCGTTCTTGGTGCGGCCGTCGAAGTCGGGGAGTTCGTCGGCGGTGAAGGTGAGCGTGTTGGTGCCCTCGTCGAGGGTCACGGGTACGGAGAGGTTCCAGAAGTTGTTGAAGTGGAAGGTGGTGGGGAACAGGACGCGCTGCGGGGCGGCGCCGTTGACGGAGATGTCCGCGTGGCGGCAGACCGGGTCGGGGTTGTAGTGGGTGGCGGGCGCCTGCTCGCCGTTGGAGTAGCGGATGGTGAGCGCGTGGCGTCCGGCGCGCGCGGCCGTCACCGTCAGGGTGAGCGCGTTGCCGGGGCCGGCACCGATGCCGTCGACGGCCTTGCCGCCGGTGGCGTACGAGTGTCCCGTCACCCTTGCGGTGCCGGTCAGGATGCCTTCCTCGGCGGCTGACACGTATGTGGGCAGCAGTCCGCCGGAGGGGACGACGCGCAGCCGGTCCACGACCAGGCGGTCCGAAGTCCCGGTGACGGTGACCTTGTTGATGCCGCCGGCCAGGAAGAGCGGGACGGCGCCTCGCTGCACACGTCCGAGCTCCTCGCCGTTGACCGTGAGCAGGCCCTCGCCGGGGCCGAGCAGGTCGACGGTGACCGTCGCCTCGCCGTCGTCTGCGGCATGCACCCAGAAGGTGACGGTGCCGCCTCGCGGGAGGACTGCGGCGCCGGGGCCGGAGGCCCCGAGGTTGGCGTAGCTCACCCGTGCGCCCGCGTCGATGGCGGCGAACTCGGCCTCGTACAGAGCCTCCTGGTCGTCGCGCAGGGTGAGGTCCAGCTTGTCGACGACCGCGTCCCCCTGGGTCGTCCCGAGGTCGGGGTCCTGCGCGGCGAGGGTGATCCGGTGCGGGCCGGCGGTCAGTTCGACCTCGGTGTCCGTGTGGCCCCACACCGCCCACTTGTAGCCGAGCGGCAGCCGCAGTTCGCGCGCTTGCTTGCCGTCGACGCGCAGGAAGACGTTGGTGGGGCCGGTCTCCCGGACCAGGTCGGCCAGGTTGTGCGAATTGGCGAAGACCCGCAGGTCGTACGTCCCGTCCTGCGGGACCTCCACGTCGAAGGCGAGCACGCCGTCGGAGCCGGTGCGCAGGCCGCCGATGTGGTGACCGCCGGAGGTCGCGAACCTGTCGACGTCGGAAGGGGATCCCTCAGGGCCGTGCTTGACGTAGCCGCCGCCCGTGTACGTGGCGTCCTCGGCCTCGTAGGTCAGCCGCCGGCCCGCCGCGGGCGGCAGCAGCGCGGCGCCGTGGCCGCCGGGGGCCACGATCAACTGGTAGGCGGACATCTCGTCGAGGTCGGTGAGCGTCAGCGTCACCCGGCCGTCCACGACCGGCAGTTCTGTGTCGAGCAGCCGCAAGGGCTGGGCACTCGCGCCGACCTGGCCGCTCCAGGAGATCTCCTGGAGGCGTACGTGGACGGTCTCACCGAACACGTCCGCGTCGACGCCCTGGAGCACGAAGTCCGCGGCGCCGCTCGCGCCGCCGAACAGCACGCGGGCCTGGCGTTTGAGCCGGTCGAGGGTGGCGACCCCCTGCAACGTGTACTGGACGTTCGGGTGCGGGGCGGTGACGCGGGCGGTGTTGCCGGACAACTGCCCGTAGGCGTTGAACAGCCACCACTGGCCGTTGCCCTTGTTGGCCTCGACGGCCGAGTCGTTGAGGTTGCCGGCGATGTTCCAGTACGCCATGTCGGCGTCGACCTTGGACTCCTCGATCGCGGCGATCCACTGGATCATCTGCCCGGGGACGGAGAGATGGTAGTTGTGCGCGTACTCGTTGAGGTTGACGGGCAGCGGGCCGATGCCCAACTCCCGTTCCAGCTGCCGGTACTTGGTGACGTTGCTGCGGACCTCGTCCGGCGAGGACAGCTCGTGCCAGGTGATCACGTCGGGGAGCACGCCGTGCTCGCGCGCGAACTCCAGGAAGCCGCGTACCTCCGGGTAGAGGATGCAGGTGTTCGGGCCGGCGATGCGCGCCTCCGGGTCCAGGCCCTTGATGAGGTGGTACGCCTGCTGCCAGGCCGCGAAGTAGGGTCCCGGCTCGGTGTGCCAGGAGACCTGGTCGTAGCTCCACTCCCCCGTGCCGAACATGTTGCCCTCGGGCTCGTTGAACGGCACGTACACGACATGGGACTTGAGGGCGCCCAGCGTCTGCACCTGGGCGACCTGGCGGCGGATGTTCGCCAGGTAGGCGGTGAGGCGTTCCTCGCCGGTGGCGCCCGGCCATTCGTAGGGGAAGCCGCGGTGGATGTCGGTCAGGTAGACGTAGACGTCCTTGCCGCCCGCCGCGACGAAGGACGGCAGGATCTCCAGGGCGTCGGCGCCGGGGTGCTGGATGCCGTCCTGTGCCTTGGTGGTGACCGTGCGGACGTACATGCCCTCGACGACGGCGCGGCTGGGCACGCCGTCGCCGTACAGGCCGTAGAGCGTGCCGCTCGCACCGCCGTGGAAGGGGCCGGTCTCCGTGCCCAGATCGACAGTGAGCGTTTCGGCTGTCACGGCATCGCCCTTTCGTTCGGCATGTCGTACACCAGTCGGTGATCCGAACCGGCCTGGTCGAACGTAGGGAGTCGGTGTCGATCACGTCAACGAGCGCACGGCCTCCGAAAGTTCCGGAGGCGGCCGTTCAGGCGCGGAGCGTGCCGAGGCGGCCTTCGAGCCGGCCGAGCAACTCGCCCAGCAGTCCGGCCAGTTCGCCCTGCCCTGGCAGATCCAGGACGGCCAGTACCGAGGTCTCGTAGGCCAGCTGCTCGGGAAGGATGCCGTCGACGAGATCGCGGCCGGCGTCCGTGAGGCGGAGGTGGGCGACGCGCCGGTCGCGGGTGTCGCCGCGGCGCTCGACCAGACCGCGCTCGGTGAGCTGCTTGAGGCGCTTGGTGACGGCGGCACCGGAGGAGAAGGTCTCGCGGGCGAGCTCGCCGGGGGTCAGCTCGTGCCCGGTGCGCCGGAGCGCGCCGAGCAGGTCGAACTCGGGGCGGCTGAGGCCGGCCCGGCGCAGCGGGGCGTCCTCGGCCTGCTGGAGGAGGGCGGCGCAGCGGTTGATACGCCCGATGATCTCCATGGGCCCGGTGTCGAGGCCGGGGTGGACGGCCTGCCACTGCCGGACGACCGCGGAGACGGTGTCCTCGCCCCTGGTCGCTCCCGCCTGCCGTCCGTTCGCTGCCGTCATGGCCGTACGCCCTCCGCTCTCGCGCTCCGGTGCAGTCCCTGGTGTCTCAGAACCTGTGGCTGACCCCCGGCCGGCGCCCGCCGTCCGGCACGCACTCCCCCACTGCCTTGAAGGCGTGGGGGATCTCCAGCCGCGTTGCCGGAAGGTCCTGCCAGCTCCGCTACCAGGACCTTCCGGCGCCTTGCGACCGCACGCACCGGACGACGTGCACCGATCCGGCCGGGTTTCAGCCACGGGCTCTTGCCGTCGCCGCGAGCGTACGGTGTCCGGCCTGCTCGGCGTGCACGACCCGCTCCTGGGGCAGGGCGCGCTGCCACCACTCGCCGGACGCGGCGTCGACGGTGGCGCGCAGATCGGCCAGGGAGGCGGCGAGGGAGCGGCGGGCGGCTGCCACGGCGGCGGGTGCGGGGGCGGGCTCCGCCAGCAGGCGGGCGGTGTGCTCGCGGGCGCGCTCGGCGGCGGCCAGCGCCTGCTCGACGCGGCTGCCTGCGCGGCGGTTGGTGACGGCGACGGCGGCGAGGAAGCCGACCAGGGCGCCCACGAGGGTGTCCACGACCCGCTCGGTGATCAGCTGCCCCGGCTCCTGGAATCGGGTGAACTCGGTGATGAGCAGGGCCATCGGGGTCACACAGACGCTGCCGAGCCAGTAGTTGCGGCCCATCAGGGCCTCGGCGCCGAAGTTGAAGGCGAGGCAGCACAGCACGAGGGCCGCCGGGCCGAGGTGGGCGAGCGGGACGACGGCGGCGAAGAGCAGCACGCCGACGAGGTTGCCGACGACGCGCTGGACGCCCCGGCTCCAGGTGAGGGCGAGGTTGGCCTGGTAGAGGGAGGCGGCGGTGACCAAGGCCCAGTAGGGGCGGCCGACCCCCAGGGCGAGGGCGGCGTAGCCTGCGAGGGCGCAGCCCAGGGCGGTGCGTAGGGCGATCGGGGCGAGCGGGCCGAGTCGCTGCCGCAACGGGCGGGGCGGGGCGGCGAGTTCGGCGTCCACGCCGAGGAGTTCGGCGGTGGCCGCCGGGTCGTGGACCGCCGGGACCGGTCCGGTGCCGGTCAGCTCGCGGACCCAGGTGCGCAACTGCTCGGGGTCGGTGTCGGCGGGGGCGGCGAGGGCGACCTCGGCGCGGACGACGAGGCGTTCGAGGGCGCGCCGGGTGCGGGTGTCACGGGTGGCCAGGATCGGCTGCCAGGCGGCCTGGACGGCGGCGGCCGCCGCGGCACGGGCCCGGGCGTGGCCGTCGCCGGTGCCGCGGGTTGCGGCGTG
>NZ_JBFBBE010000115.1:0-28166 GCF_040682555.1 Streptomyces sp. NPDC051172 | reverse complement strand
CCGACAACCACACCCTCTAACCGGACCCCGGGCGCGCCGTGGAGCCGAGCCGCAATCGCGGCTCGGCTCCTCGTTTCGCCTGTTCAGGCGGCTGCGGAGGATACGAGATTCGAACTCGTGAGGGGTTGCCCCCAACACGCTTTCCAAATGTTCCTCTGGGGGTTCGGCGGCGCTCGGATCCGTCCTGACCTGCGGCGGAGTGAGGCTGGGGGTAGGTGACGGACGGCACTGGACGGGGGTGAATGAGACCAGAAATGAGACCAGAAATGACACCAGGGTGCTGGGTCATACCTTCTTGACGACGATGGTGTCCGGGAGGAGTTTCTCCAGGTCGTCTACGTCCGAGGTGAAGACGGTGACCTGGCCCTTCTGCTGGCGTGCGATGACAGCGAGTACTGCGTCGATCGCGTATTTGTGGCCGTGCAGCTTGGCGTCAGCCAGGAGGCGCCGGGCCTGGCGGGCCTCGTCCTTTCCGATGTCGGCGACCTTGAGCCGGGACAGCACCCAGTCCCAGCGCTGCTCGGTGGTTCTGCCGTCGTACGCCTCGACCAACGTCATGGGAGACGTCACCACCTCGGCCTCACCCCCAGCCGCGAGGTCGAGCCAGGCGATCATCTTCCGGTCGCCGCGGACGGCCAGGGACAGGGCTTCGCAGTCGAGTACGAAGACGCGCAGTGGCCGC
This sequence comes from Streptomyces sp. NPDC051172, assembly GCF_040682555.1. Taxonomy (NCBI): domain Bacteria; kingdom Bacillati; phylum Actinomycetota; class Actinomycetes; order Kitasatosporales; family Streptomycetaceae; genus Streptomyces; species Streptomyces sp. NPDC051172. Next base: position 27,484 of record NZ_JBFBBE010000115.1, on the reverse strand, counting down.
TGCCCGCGCTCACCGGCGCGCTTCTTCACGCTGCCTCTCCGGCATCGCGTCCTTTTGCGGTGCGGCGGAGCTCGTGCTCCGCGTCGAGATCGTCCAGTTCCACGAGGGCTGCCGCGCGCTCGTCATCGGTGACCGACCCGTGTTCCTCCTGCAGCCAGTCGACCAGCTCCAGCAGCCGGTCCCGGTCGCGCTTGAATCGCAGCGCCTCGGCGACGTACGCCGACAGGCCCCGCTCTGCGGCCTCCGCACGGATCTCGTCCAGAAGATCCTCGGGAATCGTCACCGTTACCTTCTTTGTTGCCATACAAAGAACCATACCCCTGGTATCAAGCTCCTTACCAGTGCGTCGCCTCAATGGCCTGACGCGAATTTCCGCGGTCAGGGGGCTATGGCAGGTCGCGGGGAGAACACCTCACTTCGTTCAGGCAACAACATCGTCGGCTGGCCAGTACCGCAGGCGGCATGCCAGGGATGCCCTGTACGGGAGCCACGCTCGTCACGCTCCCACCCACACCACACCCCTGTGCTTGACCATTCCGCGGTCACAATCTCTTGCTCTGCGGTGTGAGAGCGGCGCAACGGAATGTCCCACGCGGTCTAACAGGCAGGAAACCGGCCGCTACGGCGGTCGGACTAACTTCGTGACATGAGGGTGCGGATGCCCGTAGGGCCGCTGCGTGGCAGGCTTGCCGCGATCGGCAAGGGCAGATTGGGCAAGGGCGGTTCAGTGCGCCGCCACGGGGGCCGAGCGACTCCCGGGCGACGGCCGATGCCTGGCTGGCGCAGCATCAGGGGCCGGGTGGCGGTGGTCATCACGGTCCCGATCTGCTTGCTGCTGGCGGTGGCCGGTCTCGCCGTGCACGGCCGCGCCGAGGCCCTCGGCGATGCCCGGACGACCCGTGCCGAGGTGGGCCTCAGCCTGCGCATCCAGGCCCTGGTGCACCAGCTGCAGCGCGAACGCGGCCTGACCAACGGCCTGTTGGGCGGTGAGAAGGAGTTCCGCCCACCGCTTTCCGCCACGCGCAAGCGCGTTGACACGGCACTGCGCGGAATGCGCAGCGAAAGCGCCGTCGAGGACGTCGTCCAGCGGCACTTGCGGCGTCTCGCCGACATCCGAGCCGCGGCCGACAGAGGCACCGCCGGCCAGGCTGCGACCCTCACCTTCTACACCAGCGCGGTCAACGCCCTGAACGCCGTCGATCCGGTGGCGGAGACCGCGACCGGCGCCGACCGTCAACTGCGTGACGGGCTGGCCGCGTTGCGCGAGTTGGCCGCCGCCAAGGAGTCCGTCGCTCTCGAACGCGGACTCCTCAACGGTGTGTTCGCCCAAGGCGCCTTCCACGGCCGCGCGTACATCGACTTCACCGAGGTGCGAGCCACACGTGTCGCCGCCCTCGCCCGCTTCCGGCAGGTCGCCACCGCACCTCAGCACGCGGCACTGGAGAAAGCCTTCGCAACCGAGGACGCCGAACGCGCCACCGCCTACGAGAAACAGGCGGAAGGCGCCGCCGACGGCTCCCCGCTGCGCGCCGACGCCGGCACCTGGTGGGACGCGATGACCGTACTCGTCGACGATCTGTACGCCGTCCAGCAGTCGGTCGGTGACGGCGTACGGGACCGGGCCGATCGGCTCAGCCACGACGCCGAGCTGGCCCTCGCCGCCTATCTCGTCGCGGGCACGCTCATCGCCGCCCTTGTCGCGGGCCTCGCCGCTGTTGCCTCCCGGTCCCTCACGGGCCCGCTCCGTGGGCTCGCCGAGACCGCTCACGACGTGGCGCGCCGCCGGCTGCCCGCAGCCGTCGCCCGTATGCAGCAGTCCCCGCAGGACCATGCTCAGCTCCTCCCGCCGGAGAACGTGCAGGACAACCCCGATGCACGGCTGCTGAGCGGTGCGGCCGAGATCGCCGAGGTCGCGGCGTCCCTGCAGCAGGTTGAACACACGGCCCTCCAGCTGGCTGCCCAGCAGGCCGGCCTGCGTCGCAACACCACGGAATCGCTCGCCAATCTCGGCCGCCGGAACCAGAGCCTCGTGCGTCGCCAGCTCACCCTCATCACCCGCCTGGAACGGCAGGAACTCGACCCGGACGCCCTCGCCGAGCTCTTCGAGCTCGACCACCTCGCCACCCGTATGCGGCGCAACGCCGAAAGCCTGCTGGTCCTGGCCGGGCAGAATCCGCCGCGGCCCACGGCAGCACCCGCCGACGGTCTGGAGGTCGTCCAGTCCGCAGTCGCAGAGGTGGAGCAGTACCGTCGAGTTCTGATCGCGACCGTGGAGCCGGTACGGGTGCGCGGGCACGCCGTCGCAGATGTCGCCCACCTCCTCGCCGAACTCATCGAGAACGGACTGAATTTCTCGCCCCCGACCGAACCGGTCGAGGTGCACGGCTGGTACGACACCGAGGACGACACATACTCCTTTGGTGTCGTCGACCACGGCATCGGCATGTCCGAAGCCGACAAAGCACGTGCGGGCGCCCTCCTCTCCTACTCCGGCGAGGAGGTCCTAGTTGCCGCACCCACCCGGTTCCTCGGCCACCTCGTCGTCGGCCGACTCGCTCACCGCCTCGGTGAAGGCGCTCAAGTCCACCTCTTCGACACTCCTGGCGGCGGCCTGTCCGCCCTCCTTGTCCTTCCCGGGCGCCTGCTCGCCCCCGTGGAGAACCCCTCCACCTCACCCCCACCCGCCAGGCCCGCTGTGTCCTCCCTGCTCAACGGCTTCCGAGCAGGGGTCGCCCGCGCCGAAGCCAGAAACCCCCAAGGAGCGTCATCGTGACCACCGCCGTCCAGAGTTTCGGCTGGCTCGTCTCGGAGTTCGTGCGCACCGCCGACGGCGTCACCGATGCCGTCGCCGTTTCCTCCGACGGCCTTCTCATGGCCGCCTCGGACAGCCTCGGCCGAGATCGCGCCGACCACTTGGCCGCCGTCGTCTCCGGCATCACCAGCCTTGCCCAGAACGCGGCGACGGCCCATGGCTTCCACGGCATGAAGCTCGTCATGATCGAAATGCTCGGCGGCTTCCTCATGGTCGGTCGTATCCGCGACGGCAGCTGCCTCGGCGTCCTCGCCGCGGAAGGGTGCGACGTGGGCCTCGTCGGCTACGAAATGGCCGTCCTCGCCGACCGCGCCGGCGAGCTGCTCACCCCGCAGTTGGTACGCGAACTGCACTCCGCGCCCAGGTGAGCCCACCCGTTCGCCGCCCGCCCCTGCCTCCGTTACCGGTCCGTGCCGCGAACGGTGGCGTGGTCGGGCGGCTCGTCTTTCATGGTGCTGTGAGGCGCAGCAGCCGCGCGGTGGCCTCGTCCGGCGCGAAACGGTCAGGGGCGAATTCCGTGGCGGACCGGAGTCCGAGCCACGTCAGCATGGCGTGGTGTTCCTCATGCGCCGGGTCGGCGAGGATCACTTTGAGATCGCTGGAGCCGGGTCCGCCGCCGCAGTCCTCGGGCGGGCACGCCCCGGCACCCTCCACGCAGTGCGGATAGTGAAGCCCGGCTGAGGCTGTCTGGAACTGCTCCACGGCGACGAGGTGATCCCAGTGGACGCCCAGTTTTGAGCAGAGCGGTCAGTGTGGCGGTGCGCTCGTCGCAGAATCCGAGTTCGCCGTCGGGACGGTCGATACGGAACCGGATCGGTCCCCGGCCAGGTCCCGGAGTGCAGACCGACTGGAATGGCCGCCGGTGCCGCGAGGGAGTCACGCCACAGTCACTACACCTGGACAGAATGTCGTAAAAGTCGGAAATAAATGAGACCAAAAGTGAGACCAGGACATGCCGAGAACCCCGGCCGCTGAGCGGTCCGGGGTTCTCGTTTCGCCTGTTCAGGCGGCTGTGGAGGATATGAGATGCGAACTGCCGTGAGGGGTTGCCCCCAACACGCTTTCCAAATGTCCGTCTGGGGGTTCTGGGGCGTACGGAAACGTCCTGACCTGCGGTTTAGCAGGTGCGGGCGGAGCTTCTGAATGGTGCCGTACGCAGGTGAATGCAACCAGAACTGCAACCACGGAGGGTTCTCGTTCTGGCCTCCATGCAGCGGTTTACTCCTCGGACAGGCCGGGCCGCCATTCCCGGATGGCTCCGTCGAAGTCGCCTTCGCGTACGTCTTGCAGGGCCGTCGCGTAACCGATCTCGATGGCCTCTGTGATCAGCTGCTGCAGCTCCGTCGGCGCGTACAAGAGTCGATGTCCGGCGCCCGAGCAGAGGTTGGCCGCAGCGTGGCCGGCGGCACGGGCATGCTCGCCGGGAACCGTTGCGACTTGCATGTCCGAGATGGCTTGTGCAGCGTTCCTGATCTCTTCCTGCGGAGACGAAGTCATGGCGGTCAGTATCCGCATGCTGGTGGCGGTAGGGAATGCCGCCTTCGGTCCTGTCGCCGCGGATCGCCGATGGAGCGTCGGAGACGCGGTCGGCGTGCTCCGCGTTCCGGCCGCTTCGGTAGCGGTGCCTCGATGGCGTACGTGTTCGCGCTGGGTGCCGGGTCTTGCGCGGCGTGGTGAACGTGTCAGTGGGTCGGCTCGGGGTACGACATGATGCTCGCCGCCTTGTCGACCTGGGCGTCGACGATCATGCGCGTCATTCCGGTTGGCGCAATTGCGGGGGACGTCGCGTTCTGCCTGCTCAGGTGTTGCTTCGTCTCATGGCATTTTGTGCCGCCGCGCAGGTCCAGACCTTTTCGGTCCCGGAGGCGGGCGGGTGCTTGATGAGCTCGAACCGTTCCGGATGGCTGGAGAGGATCGCGTGTACCGACCAAGAGGTGCGCGCATCGCGCTTGCCCTGGGGCCAGGCCGCTGCCACTCTGCGATACCTCGCGAGGGACGCTGCCGAGATACCCAGGGCCTTGGCGAACTCGGCCAGCGGCCTGGGCTCGTGGCTGTGGCTCTCCTGCAGTGGTGCCACATCAAGGGCCAGGTCTCCCAGCGTGAACTGGACTGCGCTGGCACGTCGTACGAGTTTGGTTCCTTCCTTGACGATTTCGGCGTGGCGCTCGTCGGTCGTCGCTGTTTCCATGGATGGGCGTTGCCGGCTTGCTCGGCGTGTCGCCTGGAGCGCGGCGATTCGTTCACCCGGTGTGTGGCTGCAGTAGGGGCACCCGCCGACCATCTCGAAGGTTTCCCGGGCGGCCAGGTGACCCAGATGGCATCTGACGACTTCGGCTGTGCGTCCTTCCTGGCTCCAGAAGAGAGGGACGTCGTCGGGGGCACCGGCGTCCGGCATGGCGGTCGGTCTCCTCTCCTATTCGGTGGGTCCCTCGCCGCGCAGGGCGAGACCGATGGAGAACCCGGCGTCGTGCAGTCGCTGTGTCGCCCGGACGATGCCGTTGACGGCCTGGCTGGCCACGATGATCTGGGGGCTGTGCTGATCGGCAGGGGACAGCGGTGCGATGGCACTGCGGTGAAGCCGTACCGCGCGCTTGTGGATCTGGGCGAGTTCGCGGCTGACGGCGAGCAGGGAGAGCCGGGGATCGCGGGTGCGCATGTACAGGGTGAAGAGGTACAGCAGGCACTCCTCCTCCGGGACGCACATGTTGTCCCGGTCCCAGGCTTTGGCGATCTCGAACTGCCCCAGGGACATCTTCTCCAGGGCTTCGCTGCGTGGCATGCCGTCGCCGCCGAAGTCACCGATGGCCTCCCACAGTTCCTCCCCCAAGTCATGAGGGGACCGGCGAGGCGTGGTCATCACCCTTCCCCTCCTGCCTCGTCGCGCAGCATCTCGGCCAGGGCGGCGTCCATGTCGGTCTTACCGGTGGTCGCGACGTGCTCGCACCAGTCGCAGACCGCACGGACCTTGTGCATGCTGTCGGTGACGGCTTCGATGGCGGTCTCGTCGCAGGTCTCGGTCTGCAGCAGGACGACGGCGTTCTGCATGGAAACGCAGAAGCTGGTGGCCAGGCCGAGGATTCGGAGCACAGCCGAGGGAGTCTCCCGATAGTCGACGGACGGCGCCTGTCGAACCGAAGGCTCATCCTGCGGCGCGGCCCGAGAAGGCGGTTCCGACAGTCCTGCCAGTGCGCGGGCCTCACCGGCGCGCTCCTCGAGCTTCTTGCCGCGCTGGCGGTTCGCCTCTCGTACGGCCTGGCGGAAGCGGGGGTCTTCGACGGCCGCGTCGATCACCTCGGCGCGCTCGGCAAGCTGGGCGATCGCCTCTGCGGCTTCTTCGGTATCGCGCAGGATGTGCTTGGCCTTCTCGATCCGTTCGACGGGGGTCTTGGGGTGCACGGGCATGAAGTGCCGGGCGCGGAGTGCTTCGTCCTGGGTCCACGGCACGGTCTCGGTGGGGTCGGTGGGGTTGGGGGGCTCCTCGCGGATCATGCGAAACCGGTCGGGTTCGGCTGCCAGGCGCGCGTGCACGGTCCAGGAGACGTCCGGCCGCCGCATCGAGGCCGGCCACGCCTTGGCGACGTACCGGTAGCGCAGGAGCGTGTTCTGATTGGCGCTGATCTGCTCGGCATAGACCCCGACGATCGTCTCTACGTCGCCTTGACGGTCGGGGGAGTCGAGCATCTCGACGAGGGTGTCGCCCAGCTCGAACTTGGCCTCGCTGATCTGCTTCACGAGCCGGCGCCCTTTCTGTACGTACGCCTGCCACTCGTCTTCTTTGAACCCCGAGGGAGGGATGACATCGACCATGGCAGCCTCCAGCTGTCTTGTCCGGATGGGCCGGGAAGCGCAGGAGGGCCGCTGGTCTCGCGGTCGCAGCACCGGGGTAGGTCCGGCCACTGTTCCAAGGGCATCGTGGCGTTCCGAGAGCAGGCGGAGGGAGGGCGAACTACCTGCGGATAGAGGCACTCACGTTCGTTCCCGAGCGACCGTCCGACCACGGAAGCGCTGGGGAGTGCCAGAGAGCGTGCAGGCTGACATTGCGCCTATATATGAGGCGGATGTGATCTCGGGCCAAGGAGGAGATGAAAGTCGACTGCGGAGGCCACTACATCCGCGGGCTTGCGCCCGCGAGCCCACCTCTCGTCATCCCTTCATCGTTCTCGCCGTGCCTCTTGCGGTCCCGCGCTTTGTCGAGACTGCCGACCGTCAGTCAGAATCCGCAGCGAACGAAGTTCCCCCCATCGTGGTTGTTGAGGGGCATGACGTGGATGTGCCGCGGCTGCCCGCAGGCGGCGGGCGGCGGTGGTCTGGTGCTGATCCTGCTGGTGTTCGGGTCCGTCGTGTGGCCGTACATCACGGGCGCAACTGCACAGCTTGGCGCCTCACGGCCATCTAATGGATCTTTGCCCCGGCTTTGCATGGCTCCCGGTCGTGAACCGCCGACCCCCGACTAGGGTCGAATGCCTGTGCGGTCAACGGTGGGGGAGAACGCGAAGTCATGGGCGGCAAGGACGAGATACTCGACATCAAGGTCGACGACATCAAGACGGCGGCGCCCGCCTTCCATCGCGAAAGTGTTGCCCTCGCACACGCGTTGACCAAGCTGAAGCACGGCCTGGCCGCGGCGGGCGCGCCATGGGGTGACGACGAGCAGGGCCAGAAGTTCCACACCGCGTACGGCCCGCACGTCAAGCAGATCGAGCACGCCGCGCAGATCCTCGTCGAGGGCTTGGCCAGTATTCACGCGGGCCTGGTCGACATGGCCGACAAGCACATCGACAACGAAGAGCTTATCCGGGGCATGTTCGGCCGGATCAAGGTGGGCCACCACAGCACGGGCGACGGCGAGTGAGCGTCGCGGACAAGGCCCGCAAGGCTGTTCAGGACCTGACGGGCATGTGGTGGCCCGCCGCCGACGAAGACGGGCTCCGGAATGCCGCCAAGGCGTGGCGGGCCTTCGCCGACGACATCGACGACATCGCCGCCGCCACGAACAAGGCCGCTCTTGCGCTGATCGAGGACAACAAGGGCGAGTCGATCACAGCGTTCGACAAGTTCTGGCGCCGGTACTACGACCATGGCCGCGGCTGGCTGAAGGATCTCGCGGATGCGGCCCGCGATATGGCCAAGGCGCTGGATGCGGATGCCGTGCACGGCGCGAAGAAGCACCTCGAACACGAACTGGAGATCGTCGGTGCGACCCTGGTCGCCGGCACCGCCCTGGCGATCTTCACCGCCGGCATCTCCGAGGGCGCCGCTGCGGCCGCGGCGGCGGGTGTCACCGAACTCGCCGCCTCCCTGGGTGTCACCGTCTCCACCGAGGTCGCAACCATCGCGGGCACCACTCTGGCCACTGCCGCGTTCGGAGGTATCGAGTCGGTCACCGTGGACCTGGCGGTCGCCCAGCCCATCTCCATCGCTACCGGTGAGAGCACGGGCGTCAACCTTGACGAGGTCGGCCACGCGGCTACGGACGGGATGCTCTACGGCGGTCTCTTCGGCGCAGGAGCCGGCGGTGTGAGGGCCGCGTCCGAAGCGGGCGGTTGGCGCGGCCTCCTCAGCAGCGACATGCCCGGTCTCACGGACCCGCGACTGCTCCTGGCCGGCATGCCGGACGAAGCCGCTCCCGCCCTGACGGCGACACGGAGCGGCGATGAGTGGCTCACCGGCGCCCGGCGGCGTCCGCGTGACATCCTCGACGATCCCGCGCAGACGAGGTGGGCGGAGGCCGCGTACGACGACTTCCGTCGGGACTCCCGCGACATCGCAGCTATCAGCCGTAACACCGAAGGTGTGCCTCGGGGGAACGGAACGACAGGGTTCACGGAGGAAGAGATCTCCGCCATCAAGAAGCACGTCTTCGACACGGAGCACCCGATCGAGGACTACGAAACCGGCGAGGTCGTCACCCGCAAGTTCGACGCGGACGCCGAGATCGCCGACGCCTGGATCCGCCTCCGCTCCGGCAACGCTCTACCGGAAGACCACGTGCTGCTCGAACACGAAGTCACCGAGCTTGAGTATCTGCGCACGCACCCGGGCGCGACTTACCAGGAAGCACATCGAGTGGCCAACCAAAACTACAATTGGCAGAGCAAGGTTCCGCTCAACAAGCGGGAAGACTTCGAGAGCGAGTGGTAATGGCGTCCCTGGTCTACTTCAAGAAGTTGTCCCAACAACCGGACTCCATTCGCTACACCTTCGGTGAAGACCCCGCGGAAATGGACCGTACGCTCACCGTGGACACGGCCAGCCGCACCTCGAGTTCCGACGACGGTAACGCCGACTACACGTTCCTCAAGGCATCACGGAAGATCAACTCCGTGTTCGAGGAGCGTGGACAGTGGCCGGAACGGGGTATGAGCGTCAGCTGACGGTTCGCTGGTGGCAGGCGAGAACCCTGAGTTGCACGCGCCGACATGGTCGACAAGCGGGGCACCGCCCCACAGCGCGTCGAAGCCGCCCGCGCTCTCATCGCCATCGCCGACCTGGTCCGGGTCGACCGGCATCTCGGGCATCTGCTGCAGTACGACGAGAGAGAGGCTGTCAGGTGTCCTCTGAGACTGGAAACATGACCGATTGCCACTGAAGTTTGACCTCCGAGTGAGCCACAGCCCTCGCGGGTTTCCCTTCAGGCTCGCGGATATGCTCGCGCCATGCGACGACACGGACGAATGGTCAAGGCGACTCGGTGGCTGGTGGCTTGGGCCGTGTTCACCGTCGTCATGCGCTTTGTCACCGGCTTCGCGGACATCTACAGGGGCTGGTTGACCACTGCGGTGACGTCTGCATTGGTGGTGACCTCCTGGTATCTGGTCCCGTGGTTGCGGTCCCGCAGGGAGCGCAAAGCCACAGTGCAGTAGCCAGACGCCGAGGTCGGAGCGTCGTGCCCCCGGATGAAACTCGCCGGTCAAATCAATGGCAATCAGTCAAGGTTCAGCGTCACAGAACATCAGGCTCGGTGTGCACGTCGCCGGCCGTCACGAAGTCGCTGACACCGTTCCCGTCCACGGCGACTGCACACGAGCCCCCGCTCAACGTCATCTGGAACCGGTTCGGCGTCGTCGCCTGCGGAGCCTGAAAGGCTGTTCGACCTTGGGGCCAGCCGTCGGCACCCAAAACCCCTGTTCTCATCGAGGCCGGAAAGAGACGGGGGCACCGTGCGCTGTCAGATGCAGCCGATAAGATTGCTTGCGCTATCAGTCGTACGGGGACAGGGGGCACTCGCGGTGGCGAGCGGCGAGCTGAAGGTCGATCTGAGCGCACTGCAAGGTGTGCTCACACAACTCAACCGGATCATCGCAAATCTGGGCGATACCACCTCGGACTCGCGCTATCAGACGTACCTGCCAGCCGGCGCACTGGGCAGTGCGGATTTCACTGAGGCGAACGATCTGCACATTGCGCACACGGAGATGAAGCAGTACCTCGAGGACATCGTCACCCATATCCACGGCCTGGTGGACGACTTCGGGACGAAGACGAAGAAGACGCACGGCGCCTACCAGGACCAGGAAGCGGAGATCACGGCGGCACTGTCGGACGGGGGTAGGTCATGAGCTCGGACGGGAAGAAGAGCGACGGCTACGCGTACGAGTACGTCCCGGCGGCGATGTGCTACGACGAGCAGGCCACGACCCCGTTCGCCGATCTGAACATGGACCAGATGAAGACCATGGTCATCAACGCGAAGCCGGGCGTGGTTCACGACGTGGCCCGAGGCTGGCGCAAGGTCAACGATGATCTGGTGGGCGAGGACGGCGGCGGTGGATCCCGGCAGGACTTCCTGGCAGCGGTGCACGGGGTGCTGGAGCACTGGGAAGGCGAGGCCGCCGACCGGTTCAAGGCGCGAGCCGCGGTCATCGCGCAGAAGATGCAGGACGGCGCCCAGTACGCCCAGTACACCTCCATCGCGCTGGGCAGCGCGGCCACGGTGCTGGAGACCATCAAGCCCGAGGTCGAGGCGATGGAGAAGCCGGGCACGATCTCCAGTGGCCTTGACTTCGTCGGGGACGGGTTCTCGCACGACGACAGCGGCTACCAGGCGGACAAGCGGGCCGGGATGTCCACCCAGGAGGCCCTGGACAAGAACAAGGACGACCTCTCGGCGGGCAAGGAAGCCCAGTTGAAGATGGCCGTGAAAATGGAGCAGTTGGGGGCGGCGTACGCGTCGCAGACCAAGGCCATGGGGACGTGGAACCGCAGGCCGTTTGATGACTCGGACGACTACCCCGGTGAACCCGGAGGTACGGCGCCGGTCCCGATCGTTGCGATCCCGACCGAGAGCGGCCCCAGGCTGGTGGGCCGGACTTCCACCGGCAGCGGCGCGTCGAGCGGCTCGGGCCGGTCGACCATCACAGCATCCCCCAGCACCCCCCACCGCGTTGCCGGTGCAGGTACCGGTTCCTCTTCCAAGGCGTCCGCGCCCTCCGGGGTCGGGACGGATATAGACGGACTTGCGACCACCAGCCCCGGTGGCACCGGCGCCGGGGACGGCGGCGGCCACGGGGGCGGCGGCACTGCCCGAGTCGGCGGCGCGGGCGGCGGATCTGGAACAGGTGCCGGTTTGCCCGGTGTGCCCGGCGGCCCTGCGGGCGGCTTGGCCCGTGGCGGCAGCGCCTCCGGCGAAGGCTCCGCAGCGGGCAGCGGCCGCACGGGCGTGGGCGGTGTGGGAGCCGGGACCGGGGCAGGTGCAGGACGACGCGGCAACCAGCCCAGCGGCCGGGGTCCCCTGGCCCGTACGAAAGGTGGGGTGATCGGCGAACCCGAAGACGCCCCCTCCACTGGAACTCGGGCCGGTTCCGGTCTGCACGGCAGCCGCGGTGGCACGACCGAGGGCCGCAGGGCGGCGGGCCTGACGGGCTCCGGACAGGCCGGCGTGGCCGGCCAGGGCCGCGGCAAGAAGAAGAAAGACGGTAAGCCGGTTCCGGGCTATCTCGTCGAGGACGAGGAGACCTGGGTGCCAAAGCGGGACGACACCACCCCACCGCTCATCGAGTAGGCACGATCGCGGCAGGACAGAAACGGGGCTCGCGTCATCCACGACGCGGGCCCCGCCCGGCGGGACGAAAGAGGGAAACAGGGCATGGGTCTCACGCGGACGCTGCGCATAGCGGGCAGTACGGCAGCGGTGGGAGCACTGCTCTTCGCCACCGCGACCACCGCGTCGGCGGACCAGGTCAGGAGTGACCAGTGGCCGCTCCAGGCCCTTGACGCCGAGGCAGTCTGGAAGATCGCGACGGGCAAGGGCGTCACCGTCGCCGTCATTGACGACGGCGTTGACGCCTCCCACCGCGACCTGAAGGGCAACGTCCTGCCGGGCAAGGACTTCATCGACGGGGACTCCGACGCCTCGCCCGCCGCGGGAGACAGTCACGGGACCGCCATGGCCGGCGTCATCGCCGGGCATGGACACGGTGTCAACGGTTCGGACGGCGTGAAGGGACTCGCCCCTGACGCGAAGGTCCTGCCCCTCCGTGACAACGGGGGCCAATCGGACGGTTTTGCCTCGTCGATCAGGTACGCGGTGGACCACGGTGCATCCGTCATCAACATCTCACAGGGTGGAAGCCTGCCAACCGCCGGTGGCGAGGAGCAACAGGCGATTAAGTACGCCCTTCAGCACAATGCGATTGTCGTGGCGGGGTCAGGCAACGAGGGGAGGAGCGGCACCGAAGCCGTTAGCTATCCGGCCAGCTACCCAGGCGTGGTGAACGTCGGCGCTGTCAAGGACTCCAAGGAGATCTGGGAGAAGTCCAACTCCGGTGCGAACCTCCTACTGACGGCCCCCGGCTACCGCGTCGTCTCCGTCGGCACGGACTCAGACGGCTACCGCATGGGCACCGGCACCTCCGACTCCGCGGCCTACGTCTCCGCCGCCTGCGCTCTCCTGCGCGAGAAGTTCCCTGACCTCACCGCAGGCCAGATCGTCAACCGCCTTACCAAGACGGCCGGCCTCCCAGCCTCGGCCAAGGGTCTGAAGCTCCCCGACGAGAAGTACGGCTACGGCTTCATCCAGCCCCTCGCCGCACTTCAGCAGAACATTCCGGCCGGCTCCAAGAACGGCCCGCTCACCATGCCCGCATCCAATTCCACAGCAACGCCCGAGGGCAACACGGCGGCGTCCTCCGCGTCCGATGAGTCGAGCAGTGGCCTGACCACCAACTCGGTCATCGCGCTCAGCACGCTGGCAGCCCTCGGTGTGCTCATCGTGATCGGCGTGCCTCTGTTTCTGGTTCGGCGCGCGAAGCGCCGTCGAGCGGCGCAGCAGAGCCAGTTCAATCAGCAGTCCGGATACGGAAGTTATCCCCCGAGTTCTTACCCCGGTTCCTCTCCGTACCAGCAACAGCCGCCGTCCGACCGCTATCCGCGCCAGTAACAGCGGGACCGCCCATACCGGTTCTAGTGAAGGGGGATAAATGAGCGAGTATCACGTCGTCCTGGAGGACCTTGAGCAAGCCTACCTCGCTTTTTTCCGTGAAGAGCGAACGCTGGGCGAGCAGAAAAACAAGGTGCATTGCCCAGTTCCCGATTGTGGGGACTCTGACACGAACAAGGCGTGTCGAGATGCGCTCGACGTGGTGACGACCCTGTACGCCCTCCTTACCGAGACGGTAAAAGATCACGGCGAGAAGATGAAAAAGGCTCACGACGGCTACACCAGGGATAACGATGACGTCATGAACCTCTTCAATACGCTGGAAGGCTGAACGTGTCCGACTCGTACGTAATAATCGAAGGCGATCGAAGCACGCTTTACTCCAGCGGTCAGGATCTAGCCTCCGCGTGTAGCGAGCTTGTCGAGATCACTCACGTCTTGAATACCAGGGTCCGTGATCTTGTAAACGATGCCGGCTGGTCTGGGGATGCCGCTGACAATTTCAAACAAGACTGGCTCGTATCTTCAGCAGCGAGTGACGCCATCATCCAAGCGATGGGCCATATCTCGACCACGATGGAACACCTGGCGGTCGTCCTTGGTGAAGCTCAGGATGACCTTGATGACGCCAGGGACTATGCCAAGAAGCACGGTATTCCGCTTGACCCCGATGGGCACCCACTCCCTGTGACGATGGACATCAGCGAGTACGTGGCGCGCGCGGAAGCGGCGGTGCAGAAGGCGAAGCGGGCGCGGTCGGATGCCGCGCAGAGCTTCGCCGCGATCGTCTCGCAGCTTGCTCCGGGTGGAAGTGACAACACCCTCGGAACCAGTGACAACGTCACGTTGGCGGACGCCGCGCGCACACTGTACGGAATTCCTGGCGCCCGCGCTGCGTTGAGCCGCGAGAAAATGGAACGCCTCAATCAAGAACGTGTGGAAATGAAGCGACTCCATCGCCACATGCCGAAGCAGTCACGGGAGTGGAAAGAATTCCAGACAGAGCGACTTGCTAATCGCCGAGCGTTGCGGGAGGCGAATAAGGTCCTCGCCGATGTCGAAAAATCTACGTCGAAGTGGAAATTCTCCGGCAAGACAGAATTCGAATTTTCACGGCTACGTGAAAAGCTCAATCTCGACGGCCAGTTCAAAATCCTGGACAGCATCCCGATACTTGGCACGACAGTGGGCGTAGCAGGTATTTATCTCGCCACCAAGGACGATATGGAAAAGGGTTGGGGTTTCTGGCATAGCTTTGGAGTCGAGACGGGCAGTACGGCACTTTCTATGGCTGCGGGTACCGCTATTGAGGCTGGTGCCGCAGAAAGCGTGCCCGTCGCCGTAACTGTAGGTGCAAGTCTCGGCGTGGGGTATGTTGCGGGTACCTATGCTGACGAGCTGGTCAAAGCTGGCCATTGGGAACATAACATCCACGCACGTGGGGTGGTTTCCGGGATTGGGCACAGCATCGGCGACGCCTCTGCAACATGGTGGAAAGAGGACGTCAAAGGCATGGGCGACAAAATCAAAAACTCAACCGTGGATCTCTGGAATGATGTCTTCTAGTTATAACGTGAAAGTTTTGCAGGCTCCACCGGTCGATTCCCTCGCGTTTGTCGGCAAGTCGTGGCGCGGGCGCGGTCTAATTTATTGGGTGGTTCGCACCTTCGTCGCACTCTTCTTCTTCCTGATGGCGGTCCTGGTATTTGCCGCGGCCATTGGAATCACTATCGGTATTATCGATGCAGGCGCCCCTCCTTGGGTTGTCGTTCCTGTGGTGGTGACGGCGAGCGCGTCGAGCACCTTCATTACCGTCCGATCGGTGATTCAGAAACAGCGTGAGCAGGCGCATGTCGGTGATCACGAACTCAAGCCCGAGCGTGCTAGAGATGGCGAGGTGAGATCACGCAGTCGACGCATAGGTGGCAGTGCTGGAGCACTCGGCTATGGTCTGCGTGCGTTGGGTGGCATAGGCGCGTTCGTTGCCGCTATCTGCGTGCCAATTGCGGTGGGCGTCGTTCCGGTGATCCTCTGGTTCTGGTTGAAGCCTTTGGTGCCTGGCGAGCTCCGCGCTCGACGCAAGCTTGCACGCTGGCTCACGGTCCATGGCCGGGAGGATGAGATTCCGGCTGGCTGGAAGATTTCTTGATCCGTCGCGAGAGCGTTGCAGGGGAGCCCCGGAAGCCCTTGCTGGGGCTCACATAGGAAGAACGTTGCTGCTCGGACGTGACCATCCGTGGTGTTTTCGTGGGCCGGGACTGCCACCATCGTCGAAGAGGCCAGCGTGAACGCGGCGTTGATCGGCCGCTGTCTCCGCGCTTGTCGCGGTCCTCGGGACCAAGGAACAGCAGATGACGGTCATCAAGGGAGAAGCGGCGGACACCAGCACGTTCCCTGGCGGTCATTGGCCTGACGCCCTGACTTGATGCCCGGCAGCGGCCAAGTTTCAATACGATCCGCTCCTACCCCAGCCAAGAAGGCGGCAAGAAGATGTACGGACCCCGTGTAGCCATGTGGGGCCTGGCGGCATGCTCCTTCTACCTGCTCTTCCTGTCTCTCGCCAACCAGTCCATCCCCCTGGCCGTGGCGTTCTTGCTCCTCACGAGCGCGCTTTTGGGAAGCGCCGAGACGTACGCCGACCGCAGAAGGAAGCGCGAGAAGTTCAACCAGCAGTTCGCCAGCGTCGACGACTTCTTCCAGGCGGTCGACAAAGAAGCGTTGCTCCGGATCCGCGAGGAGCGAGGGGTCATGGTCGCGGTGCGTGAGCTGAAGCGCCAGTACCCGTCCGTTTCGTTCGCTACGGCGGCCCAACTGGTCAAGGGGCTGTGAGCCTCTTGTACCCCCTCGGTCCGATCGGCGCGTGCCGAGGCTGAACCACACGCTCGGAGGGCGTTCCAGCCTCGGCACGGTTCAGGCGGACGTGCGCCGCATCACCGTAATCATCAGCTGTGTCGGATTCCCTGAATGAAGGCCATGTAGGGGGCCGGGTCGATGAGCAGCGCGGGCCCGTGAGGATCCTTGCTGTCACGGATCGCGATGCCAGCGTGCGCCGTGGCGGTGAGGTCGGCGACCTCTATGCAGTTGTTGCCGGAGCCGTCGGAGTACGACGACTTGAACCAACGCGCTCCAGCGCTGGTGAACTCGGGGGCCATGTGGGTACGGGTGTGGGTCATTTGGTGATCTCTCGCGTGAGTTGTTGGAGGAATTCGGGTGTGTCCTCCGGCGGCAGCGCTGACGCCGTGAGGGCGTTGAACTTGCGGGTGAACCGGCCGACCTCGCGTGGCTTGTCGGACACCGAGGCGGCGCCCCACGCGTTGTCCACCTGCACCGAGGTCGGCATTCCGTCGTCCAGGTGCAGGACCGTGAAGTCGTGCACGGAGAGGTATCCGCGGAGGGTCTGCGGGAGCACCTGAACACTCACGTTGGGCAGGGACGCCAGTCTCGCGATCTCCTCGTACTGCTCCCGCATCAGATCCGGATCGCCGACGACGTATCGCAGGGCCGGCTCGTACAGCACCGCCCTCAGCCGCAGTGGATGCTCGTCTCGTGTGAGAGCTTCCTTGCGCATGAGGCGCACCCGGACGTTTCGGTCGATGAACTCGCTCGTGGTCTCCTCGATCGACTTGACAAGTTCGTGGAGCGCGCGGGCATACGCCTCCGTCTGCAGAAGCCCAAGGACGAGCGCCGGGTGGAAAGCCCAGGTCTCCCGTGCCGCGGTCTCGATGCCGACGAAGCGCGGCATGCCAGACGGCATCGTGGACCGGAACGGGGTCCACCAGTCCTGGCTCGCGCCGTCGCGCTGGATACCCAGGAGCTGCTCGAAATCGCGGTCGTCGGTCACGCCGTACAGCTCCAGAAGAGACCGGAGATCGCCAGCGCTGCGGAGGTCCTGAAGCCCCTTCTCGACGCGGTGCAGTTTGGTGACGTACAGCCCCTTGATGGCGCCGCTTCCGGCGACGTCCTCGAGTGTCATCCCGGCACGTTCGCGCAACTGCCGTAGCTCGTAACCGAGTTCGATGCGCCGCACGGTCGGCCTGGGTTTGGCTGCCATGTGCTCGCCTTTCCATCGCATGCGTTGGCCGGAACCGCGATGCACGAAGTCTGACACGCGTTACGCGCGCCGCAACAGACCATGCGCTTGCGGTGTCATGTGCCATTTTCGTTCGTGGAGAAATTTCTAGAGCATTTTCGTTGCGCAGCAACTTTCCCACGCGGCACGGTGGTTGGGCCATGGAGAGCGTTCTGCACTCCTGATCCTCCCTGACCTGCGGAAGGACTGGGCGATGACGCCTGCGGTTCGGACGACGGCCTCACCCGCTCCCGCGCGTACATCGAGCCCCCGCGCCTCGTCCGCGGCTCCCGCGCTCGCGAGGCATCCGTCGCCTGTCGAGATCGCCTTCGTGCGGGAGGTGTCGAGGGTCGAGCACGCCCGGCGTATCGGGGCCGCGTGGCTGCGGAACATGTGCCGCATGCCCCCGGCGGACGTCGACTCTGCGGAGGTAGTGATCTCGGAGCTGGCCACCAACGCGGTGGTGCACGGGCACGGTTCCACGGTCGGTCTCCGCCTGAGACATACCGATGACCACGTGCGGTTGGAGATCAACGACCATTGCCCCTCCGCGGTCCCTCGCCCGAAACAGGCCGGCGCGGACGAGGAGAGCGGACGCGGCCTATGGCTCGTGGACGCCCTCGTCGAAGAGCTCGGCGGGAAGTGGGGCTTCACCGCTGACGGGACGGTGGCCTGGTGTGTCTTCCCGTGTCGCCTTCCGGTTCCGTCCGAGAACCGCGGCCACCAGGCGCTGGGCCAGGAGCCGGGGCTGCGGGCGAGGTGATCGAGGCCCCTGCATCGCAGCGGGCCTCAACGTCGGCGTCCCTCCCGCTCCGTGCACCACCATCCACCACACACTTCCGATCCGAGGAGTGCCATGCCGACACCGCCGCTGCCGGAATACCGCCTGAGCCTGGCGCCGGAATTCGTCGCCGAGCTCGCCAACAGCGCGACGATCCTTCCCGAGTGGGAGCTCAAGGACGGTCTGCTGTCGCCGGAGATCGCCCAGCGCTACCGCCGGACGCTGTCCGGCCTGTCGCGCGTATCGGTGATCGCTGCGACCTGCGAGTGGCTCCTGAACGCCCTCGACGGTGAGGGCTTCGTCGTCCTGGAACTGGGCGGACTCCTCGACGCCGTCGACACACAGGTCGACTGCCTGCGTGCCGTCACCGCGATGCTCTCCCTGATCGCCAGACCGCTGCGCGCCTTCGACTGCTGGCCACTGTGGAAGCTGCTCGATACCAACCTCACCCTCGACCCGATGCCAGCCACCGGCTCCGGCTATGGCCCGATGCACATCGACGTCGTCAACTCCACCTGGCCACCCGACTACAGCGCCCTGCTCTGCGTACGCCCGGACCCGAAGGGCCAGGGCCACAGCCTCGTCTCGCAGGTCCGCCGGGCCGTGGACCGGCTCAGCTACGGGGACGCCGAACTGCTCAGCCATCCGATGTACGAGGACGGCTCCTTCCACGACCTGACCGGGGTCGGTAGGGAATGGACGCCGTTCCCCGTCATCGACGGACACTCACCAATCAGTGGCTTCGTCCGCTTCACGAAGATGCTCGCCGATGGCGGTCCCGACGACCCCTACGCCAAGGCGGCCCGCGCCCTGCACCGCGAACTCGTCATCGGGCAGCGGAGACTCCCGCTCAAGCGAGGTGACCTGCTGATCGTGAACCAGCACCTGTGCTGCCACGGCCGTGAGGCACTCGGCCACGGCCAGGAAGACGTGCCCGAGGGCGAACGCCAGCTGCTCCTGCAGATCTTCCTGCGCCGTGAGGAGGCCGTGTCGTGACCAGGCCCGTGCAGTTGCCCAGTCCGACGGTCGCGGCATCTGCCCGTCATGCCACGCTGTTACGGCTCCTAGACGACCCTCGGCGAGGAACTCCGCGCTGCCGGAATAGTCTCGCCCAAGCAGGCGCAGTGGTCGTGTACGAGTGCTCTACTGAATGCTCCAGCGGTGCGGGTGGTTGGGCTCTTCAGGGCAGGCGAAGATGTTGAGTTCGCCCCAGCGCCCCACGGTGACCTTGGTCGGAGTGGCGGAGCCGTGCGTGGGCAGGTCCTGGTCTTCCAGCGGCTTCCAGCTGCCGCTGCCACCGTCCCATTCCGAGCTGTCGATGGTCAGCAGCAGGTGCATGGGTGTCGCGCACGTGCGGCAGTTCATGGGGGACGGATCGGTGGTGTGCCAGGAGGCATAACCGCCGACGCGCCAGCCTGGCGGAATGGACAGGTCGTACTGGTAGCCCACCGGCGATGCAGCATCTTCGTCCGTCGGCTGCTTGGCCCGCTCCTCCAATGCGCCTTCCCAGGCGTCGATCCGAGCGCACAGGCCCTCGGGGAGCAGGCCGGCGAATGGGTAGGTAGCCACTTGCTCGGGGTGCAGCACGCACGGCTCGGGCACGTACCCCGCGTAGCCGACGACCTGCGGCTGTCGCGGTGCTGCCAGCATCTCGGTGACCTCCCACGACCGGCGCCAGCGCAGGTCGAGCAGCATGCCGTAGCCGGTCGGGCCGTGTGCGTCGAAAGGGCACCAGAACACCTGGAGCAGATCGCAGTCATCCGGCCCGGCGGCCAGGTCGGAGACGTCCCTCCTGTAGAGCTGTGCAAGGCCGATCAGTGGCAGTGGATCGTTCGCAGCGGCATCTTGGACTCGGTGTTTCTGGTCCAATTGCTCCAGTAGCTGCCGTTCCTTGTCCGTGGGGCCGGGGTTCGATTCACGGAGCCATGCGGACGCCAGGATCTGGCGCTGCCGGTGGATGTCCGCCGGGCGTCGGCCATGCGCGTGGCTGTGCGGCTCGGTGCACACCGGCCAGGGTTCGTCCGCCGGCCACAGCAGCCGACCGCCCACGGAACTGTCCACCACGTCCGGTCGGCCCGGGCGCGGATGGAGCCGGGTGGTGGTGCCCAGGTAGGCCGCCAACTCCGGGAACAGCGCTTCGACATCGAGCGGACGCGGCGGTGTGGTCCTCGACATGCACGTGACCATAGACGGCTGCACCGTCAGCTCTCGTCGCCGGGGGCACCGCTGTGGACGGCTGTCTGACGATCTCCGCTCACGACAGAGTCGCTTCGCAGTCCGGGCACCGCCTGATCGCGCGTCGCGAGGTGTTGCCCTGCGTCGCGACCGCCGGGTGGCTGCATCCGAGACGGGTCCACAGCCCAGGGGGTGGGTCGGGAATCCAGCCCCAGCGCGGCGGCTTCACCAACTCCTCGGGGAGGTGGCCGCATGCGCCAGGAAGGTGGGCGTACTGCGTGGGTGAGATGAGGATGGTGTCTGCTGGGAAACGCCGCCACTCCTGCCGTGCGGCGGACACGGAGCGGGCCCTCGGCACGGATCCCTGCGATGGGCAGGCACACCCCAACCCGATGATGCAGTCGCACCGTTCACAACGTTCTTCCTTCACGATCTCGCTCACTCTGAGGCCGCTCCGGAGTCGACCCGGTAGACGATCTTCCCGTCGGACTCGGTGAACCCGCGCGACTCGTAGAAGGCCCGTGCGCCCGGGTTGTCGCGGTCGGCCATCCATTCCACCCGGCTGCACCCGGGGCGCGCGGCGGCCAGGGCGCGGAGTTGGTCCATGAGGCGGGCACCGATGCCTTGTCGGCGCAGGGTGTCGCGGACGTAGAGCTCCTTGAGGAACAGGGAGTGCGAGGAGCCGGCGGCCGGCCAGAGGAAGGAGTAGGCGGCGAGGCCCACGATGTCTCCGGTCTCGTCCTCGACGAGCAGGGCGGAAGCCAGTGGTGGCGCGCCGAAGAGGGCCTCTTCCACCTGGAGACGGCGCTCTTCAATCGGCTGGATGTCTGTGTCGGTCGCCCCGTAGAACCGCTCGATCTCTTCGATCAGCTCGGCCATGGCCGGGACGTCGCGCTTCTCCGCGGGACGGATCGTCGCGGTCATCGGCGCCTCCTGTCCTTCCTCGATTGCTTCGGTCTGCTGCACTCGTTCGTTCCAACGCGTGATCCCCTTCTGGCGGTACGGCACACGCGTCTAGGGCGACGAGGCGGCCTGTGTGTACGGGCTCCAGCCGTGCTGGCGCAGGGAGCCTTGGACGTGTCGGATGAGGTACTCCAGGTCCGCGCAGTAGACGGACGGGTTCCGGTAGCCCTGGGCTTCGCTGAAGCGGTGTGGGAGGTAGCCTCCGCCGCACACGTCCACGAGTGGGCAGGCGCGGCACTGTTCGGCGAGCGCATCCTTGCCGTGCTGCCGGTGCAGCAGTTTTGGATGGGACAGAGCGTCATCGAAGGAGTGGCGGAGGACGTCGAGCCCGAGCCAGGAGGCGCCCTCCTCGACCGACCGCAGGGTGTCCACCGCTTCGATGGAGCCGTCGGACTCGATCACGATGCTCGTCGGCGGGGCCAGGCCGAGCGTCTCCACCGAGCCGCGGACGCCAGAGCTGAGGGCCACGATGTCCTCCAGCATCCGGACGCTGTGCCCGTACTCGGGCCGGGCGAGCCAGGCGTCGTAGACCCTGCTCATCCACATCCCGTACTCGGGCACGCTGGGGTCGGCACGGTGCGGCGGATCGTCGTGGGTGGCGTGCGGCAGGCCGAAGTCGATCACGGGCGGTTCGAACGCCGCCAGGTAGTCGTGGACCTCCATGGGGTCGTTGGCCAGGTCCACGACGGCGAGCAGCCCGGCGAACAGGTGTGGTCGCGACCGCAGGAGTTCGATGCCGTGCACGGCGGAGGCGGCGCTCGATCGCCCGGCGTGGGTCAGGCGGTGTCGGTCATTCGCACGTGGCGGTCCGTCGATGCTGACGCCCACCGCGACCTCGTACCGCTCGAAGAGGTCCAGCCACGCATCGGACAGAAGAGTCCCGTTGGTCTGGAGCTCGAAGAGAACCCGGGTTCCCGTCGGCGCACCGTCCCAGACGGCCTCCAGCAGGCTGGCCATGTGCCCGACGCCGACGAGCAGCGGCTCACCGCCGTGCAGTACGACGTGGATGGTCCGAAGGCCGTGTGCGGAGGCGTGTTCACCTATCCGTCGGGCCGTAGCGCGGGCCACAGCGAGGTCCATTCGGGCGGGCAGGCGTCGCGCCGCCTGGTCCTTGGAGTTGAAGACGAAGCAGTAGTCGCAGTCGATGTTGCAGCGGTTGGCGACCTTGAGGATGAACGTCCGGAAAGGAGCGGAGCTTTCGGGTTCTGTCATTGAGCGGACGTGCTCACAGCGGCCAGGGCCAGATGAGCGAGGCCGCGTGGGCACCGTCGCCGACCCGGCTCGTCGCGCCCTCCTCTTCCTCCAGCCGCTGCCGGACGCGGGCGGCCACGCGGTCCAGGACGGCGGTGCCGGCCACCGTCGGCTCCGCGGACGCCGGGCCGACGGGCGTGATGGTGCCTGGCTCGGTGACGGACGTGGGTGACGGCATCCAACGCTCCTCGTGAGGTACGTGCCGGGGGTGGCACGGTGCGACGGGGCTGAAGCGACAGATCAGCCGGAAACGTAGCATCATCAACTACCCATCGGACACAGGGAATTCGGCCACATGGTCGGCGTCAGCCGGACCGCGACACCAGCAACCGTTCGATGTCGTCCACGGCCGCGCTCACTCCCAGCCGCCGGTACACCGTCAGGGCGGCTCGCAGCGAGCCCACGCCATGACCAGGCCCGTCAATCGTCCAGTCGCACCGGCCGGTGCCCTCCAGCGCCCGTGCCTCCTCAAGCGGGCAGCGGATGTCCCGCGCGAGCGTGAGGGCCTGATCGAAGTGGCGACGGGCGGCCGTTGGTTCATCGGAGGTGAGCAGCAGCATCCCCCAGTGGTTCAGTACCTCTGCCTCGCCGCACCGGTCGCCCAGACCCCGCAGGATCTCCAAACTGCGTTGGAACGCCTCGATCGCGCCGTCGCGCTCACCGACGATGCCGCGCGCCACGCCCAGCTCGCCCAGGGCGGCGGCCTCACCCCCGCGGCTGCCGAGTTCGCGGTAGGTCTCCAGGGCCTCCTCCAACAGCCGGACCGCCTCTGTCGCATCCCCGGAGACACGGTCCACGACGCCCAGGTGGCGGATGCTGTTCGCGCGGCCGAACCGTTCACCGAGCTCATTGAAGTGCGTCAGGGCCTGGCTGTGTGCCGTCCGCGCTCCCTCAATGTCTCCGGTCAGCCGTCGGACGACGCCCAACTCGTTGAGCGCGTAAGCCTGGTGAGTACGGTCGTCCAGCTCCAGGTAGATGTCGAACGCTTCCTGATGATGCCGCTCGGCTTCGCCATATGCGCCCATGAGGCAGTGCACGACGCCCAGGTCCCGCAGAGAGTTTGCTTCCCCGTACCGGTCGCCGAGCTCTCGGTAGATGGTCAGGGCCTCGCTCTGCGCCTCCACTGCGGCGTCGAACCGGCTCAACTGCCGGTGTGTCATGCCGAGATCGGCAAGCGCGTTCGCCTGTCCGAGTCGGTGGCCCAACTCGCGGTAGAGGGCGAGAGACTCGGCCTGGGCGCGGACTGCGTCTTCATTGTCAGCGGTCAGGTACCAGACGATGCCGAGCTGGTTCAGGGCGTCCGCCTTACCCCGCCGTTCGTCGACCGCTTCGTACGCCGTCACGGCTTCACTGAGGGCCTCGATCGCCTGCGGATAGGCGGCCATGAAGCGGCGTACGACGCCGAGTTCGGCGAGAGCGTCGCCCCGAGCCCGCTGGTCACCGGTGTGGCGGGCAGCCTCGGTGGCGGTCCGGTGGAGCCCGACGGCCTGGTCCCAGGGACCGGCCTGGCGCAGGAAGGGCGCCATGGCCGCGGCGAGCCGGACCACCAGGTCGTACAGGGCCAGGCCGTTGGCCCGCCGGACGCAGGCCAGGATGTTGGCCCGCTCGGTCTCCAGCCAGCTCAGGGCATCCGCCCGCGACTCCAGGGCCGGAGTCTCCACCCGCGAGGCGCCGTCCGGTGCCGGTGGCACCGCGGCACCACTGCGCCCGATGTGCTCGTTCACGACGACGAGAGCGGCCAGGTAGTAGGTGCACACACGCTGTGCGGCCTGTACGTGGTCCATGCTGTCCCCCTCGGCGGCCAGACCACGAGCGTAGTCGCGCAGGAGATCGTGCAGCCGATAGCGATTCCCCGGTTGCTCGTCGATCAGGTGGTCGTCGTAGAGCGCCTCGAGGTGCCGACGGGCCACTCCGACCGGGACCTCGGCCAGAGCGGCACCGACGTGCACGTCGAGATCGGTGCCAGGGAAGAAGCCGAGCTGCGCGAAGAAGCGCTGCCGCTCCGGCGCGAGATCCCGGTAGGAAAGATCGAACGTCGCGGTGACGGCCCTCTCCCCGGCCTGCAGCTCTCCCAGCCGGTCCCGCGCCGCCAGCAGCCGCCCACGCAGGTCCTCGGCGGTCCAGGACGGATGATGCCGCAGCCGTGCCGCGAGGAGAGACACCCCCAGCGGCAGACACCCGCACAGCCGGACCAACTCGTCCACCACAGCCCGGTCCAGTGCATCGGCCGGCCGCCCGCTGAGCCGCACGAAGAGGTCGACCGCATGATCCGGCGGCAGCGCGTCCACCGACATGACCACCTCCTCGTTCGCCACCAGTCGCTTTCGGCTGGTCACCAACACCAGGCACCCGCTCCCACCGGGGAGCAGCGGCTCCAGCTGCCGGTAGCTGGCCGCGTTGTCGAGAATCAGCAGCGCCTTCTTGTCCGCGAGTCTGCTCCGCCACATGGCGGCCCGAGCCTCCGTGACCGCTCCAATGTCTTCCCCGACGGGTATCTGCTGCGTCGGCACACCGGCGGCCGCGAGAAGCGAGGCGAGCGCCTCGCCGGCTTGCACCGGAGTGCGTCCCGGCGTGTACCCGTTGAGGTTCACGAAGAGCTGTCCGTCGGGGAACCGCTCAGAGAGCAGGTGGCCGGCGTGCACGGCGAACGTGGTCTTCCCGACACCGGGCATCCCGTCGATCACGTGAACGGGCAGGCTCTCGCCCTGTTCCTGTGAGGTCCGCACCGAGCCCACCAGCCGCTCCAGCTCCGCGGTACGGTCGGTGAACGCGGCGGTGTCGCGCGGCAACGAACGCAGCACCTGGGCGGCCCCCGGCGGCCCCGCTCCATCCTCCGGCCTCACCGACGGCGCGGGAGGCCGCGACTCGGATAGCCCGGCGAGTAAGGCCGTCATCACCGCCATCGTCACGCCCAACACGACGAACGAGAACCAGGCGTGCTCCTGTAACCACCCCAGCCAGCCGGGCCACCGCGCCTGGTTGGACACGGCGTTCGTGACGAGCCCGACCAGCAGAGTGGCCACAGCGCCGCCTCCGGCAACGACGGCGATCGCGATCCCGCGCCGGAGTCTCATACGGAGGCCCCAGCAGCCGGGGGAGCGGCCGATTCCCCTGTGGTGCCGTTGATGAGACACCATGCACCGCCCACCGACCTGGTCACGAAGACAACCCCCGAGTCCGACACCCCAACTTCCCTAACGGAACAGTCCTCATAGACCTTGGTCAAGAGCGCGTCTGAGCCACGGTGTGCACCACGAGAGCCGCTGGCGATCACACCCCGGAGCTGTGTGGGCTGGGCTCGCTTCTTTGGTTAAGCCGGTCCAGCTCTCTTCACTGATTCGCTGCTGGCAGACAGGAAAGATCCCCAAACGACTGGTGTACAGCTGCGTAGCCATGTCAACCTGGATGACCTTCTGAACCCCCAGGTCGACGACCGTCAGTGACCTGTCCCCGAGCCTACGGAGGCGCCCCTGAACCCGCACCACCCCAGCGACCCCTTCCACCCCGAACCACCGGACCCGGTGTACTGGGTCACCCCACGCCACTTGGCCGGCGATGACGACGCGTTCGCCGAGCGGATCGGCGACACCCTGGCTGGCCTTGGCTGGCGCATGTGGCCCACTGCCCGCCGCACCCTGCTGTACGTCAGCCCGGACGGACTGTGCGGTGCCGAGTGGATTTTTGCGGCCTACCCGTTCGAGTTGGGCGGGCTGCCGGTGGCCTGGCAGTTGAGCGCCCGTTCGTGTGCCGCCTCGGTGATGACCGCGTGGAACGCGTACTTCACCGCCGGTGTCCCGTACGAGACGCTCGCCGACCTCCTCGTGGAGATCGACAGCTGCAAGACGCCCGACGTCGGATTCGAGGGGCCCGAGACCGTCCTCAGCGCGCTCTCTGCCCACGGCTGGCTCCACGACGCCGACCGCCCCCGCACCACCGCCCTGGATCCCGGATTCTCCTGCAGCGTCTCCCTGGAGATGGTGCCGCCGTTCATCGAGGACGCCGACCCGCGCCCCGACCTGGTGGGCTGGCAAACGTGGGCGGAACCCGTTCTCGGTGGTCCGTATCTGTGGTGCGCCACTTTCAGCGCCAGCGTCCCTCACGGCCTGGTTGCCGCGTTCGCCTCCTCGCTCGCCTCGCCGGCTCCGGTGCCTCGCCGCACCGTGCCCGAGAGCGCCAAGGGCCGGCTCACCGTCGTCCGCCGCAGCTGACGACCCCTGCCCCGGAGGAGCCGCTGGTAGGCGGCTCGTAGCTATCCCCCTGAACGGAGGCACGTTTCCCGTGCCCCGCCAGATGACAGAGAGGAAGAGATCTTGTTCTTTCGACGTGCTCGCGAGGACCGCGCATTCCGTGAAGTCCAGCGCGCGGGTTATGAGTTGCTCCTGCAGCTAGAGGCCACGCAGCCGTGGCCCGACGTGCCCGAGCAGGCCGCGCCGGCTCCGGCTGCGGAGGCAGCGGTGGCGCCCGATTTCCTGCCGCCGGAGTTGCGGGTGCCGTCGCGACAGGAGGTGGCCGGGCTGATGATGCGCTGGCAGCAGCCGCTCGTCATCGACGGAGAGGTCCGTACGTGCCCGGGGTGCGGGGCGTACCGGGACTGGATCGTCTTCTGCCTGCGCGACGACTCGGTCTGGCTGCGCTGCCGGGCCGGCCACGAGACGAAGGAGACCGGCCTGGACGCGGCTTGGTACAACCGCAACTCCGGTCCCGTCGACCGGTTCCACCCCACCCTCGAAGAGGGCCTGCGCCACCTCGGCCACTGAGCCCCCGAACCCCCTCCACCCCTTCGCACTGCCGGTACTCGGAGGACCGGCCTGGTCAACCTGTCCGCTTCGCAGACGATCAAGGGGTTCGCATGCGCGTTCACACCACGACCGTTCTCAGCCTCAGCGCCCTCGCCGTCCTTGCCCTGACGGGCTGTTCGACCGGCAGCGCTGCTCCCATCCGCCCGACCCCCGGCGACCGTCTCAGAGTGCGGTTTGAAGGCTTTCGCGTCACTTCAGTCCGTTGTGGCAACATTCCCGAATCCGACGAATCGGGGTGTATTGGCTACCGCATGGT
>NZ_JBFBBE010000114.1:0-28504 GCF_040682555.1 Streptomyces sp. NPDC051172 | reverse complement strand
TCTTCGACAAAGGGCTGCTGAGAGCGCCCCAAAGGGGCGCGGGGCTGTGTCGATATGCGGCTCCGCCGCGTGGGCGCGACAAGCCACGACGAGGCCGCAGCCCGCAGATTCCCGCACCCCTACGGCGCTTACGCTCCAGTGACCTCAACGGCGGCAAGATTCTTCTTGCCCCGCCGAAGCACAAGCCACCGCCCGTGCAGCAGATCCTCCTTGGCGGGAACCGCGTCCTCGGACGCGACCTTCACGTTGTTCACGTACGCCCCGCCCTCCTTCACGGTCCGCCGCGCAGCCGACTTGCTGGCCACCAGCCCGACCTCGGCGAACAGGTCCACCACCGGGCCGGGCTCGGCAACCCGGACATGCGGCAGCTCGGACAGCGCCGCCGCCAGCGTCCGCTCGTCCAGCTCCGCGAGTTCCCCCTGCCCGAAGAGGGCACGGGACGCGGCGATCACTGCGGCCGTCTGGTCGGCGCCGTGCACCAGCGTCGTCAGCTCCTCCGCCAGCGCGCGCTGAGCGGCACGGGCCTGCGGGCGCTCCTCGGTCTGCTTCTCCAGCTCCTCGAGCTCCTCACGGGACTTGAAGGACAGGATCCGCATGTACGTCGAGATGTCCCGGTCGTCCACATTCAGCCAGAACTGGTAGAACGCGTACGGCGTCGTCATCTCGGGGTCGAGCCAGACGGCGCCGCCCTCGGTCTTGCCGAACTTGGTGCCGTCCGCCTTGACCATCAACGGCGTCGCCAGGCAGTGCACCTCGGCGTCGGGCTCCAGCCTGTGGATCAGGTCCAGGCCCGCCGTGAGGTTGCCCCACTGGTCGCTGCCGCCCTGCTGGAGCGTGCAGCCGTGCCTCCGGTACAGCTCCAGGAAGTCCATGCCCTGCAGCAGCTGGTAGCTGAACTCCGTGTAGCTGATGCCTTCCTGGGACTCGAGCCGGCGCGCGACGGAGTCCTTGGTCAGCATCTTGTTGACGCGGAAGTGCTTGCCGATGTCCCGGAGGAACTCGATGGCGGACAGACCGGCCGTCCAGTCCAGGTTGTTCACCATCACCGCGGCGTTCTCGCCCTCGAAGGACAGGAACGGCTCGATCTGCGCGCGCAGCCGGGTCACCCAGTTCGCGACCGTCTCCGGGTCGTTCAGCGTGCGCTCCGCCGTGGGGCGCGGGTCACCGATCTGGCCGGTCGCGCCCCCCACCAGCGCCAGCGGGCGCAGGCCCGCCTGCTGGAGCCGGCGCATGGTGAGGACCTGGACCAGGTGGCCGACGTGCAGACTGGCCGCGGTCGGGTCGAACCCGCAATAGAACGTGACGGGACCGTCCGCGAGCGCCTTGCGCAAAGCATCCTCGTCAGTGGACAGGGCCCACAGACCCCGCCACTTCAGCTCGTCGACGATGTCCGTCACGGTTCTCGTATCTCCTTGATGATCTTCGGGCGGTCGAGCGACCACCGGCTACGAGGTTATACGCCCTGACTGACAGAGCTCATATTGAAGTCGGGCACCCGCAGCGCAGGCATCGCAGCCCTAGTGAACCAGTCGCTCCACTCCCTCGGCAGCGTCTTTTCCGTGCGCCCGGCCTCGGTGGCCCGCCCGAGCAGGTCGACCGGCGACTCGTTGAAGCGGAAGTTGTTGACCTCGCCGCTCACCTCGCCGTTCTCGACGAGGTAGACGCCGTCCCTGGTCAGACCGGTGAGCAGCAGCGTGGCCGGATCGACCTCGCGGATGTACCAGAGGCAGGTCAGCAGCAGCCCCCGCTCGGTGTTCGCGACCATCTCCTCAAGAGAGCGGTCGTCCCCGCCGGTAAGGATGAGGTTGTCGATCGCGGGAGCCACCGGCAGCCCGGTCAGGCCCGCGCTGTGCCGGGTGGTCGTCAGGTGGGCCAGTTCGCCCTGCCGTACCCAGTCGGTGGCCGCGAGCGGCAGGCCGTTGTCGAACACCGACTGGTCGCCGCCGGAGGAGTGCGCGATGACGAAGGGCGCCGACTCCAGGCCCGGCTCGTTCGGGTCGCTGCGCAGGGTCAGCGGCAGCTCGCTGAGCCTGTCGCCGACGCGTGTGCCGCCGCCCGGCTTGGAGAACACCGTGCGGCCCTCGACCGCGTCCCGGCCGGACGCCGACCACATCTGGTAGATCAGCAGGTCCGCGACGGCGGTCGGCGGCAGCAGCGTCTCGTACCGCCCGGCGGGCAGTTCGATCCGCCGCTCGGCCCACCCGAGGCGTACGGCGAGTTCCGCGTCCAGCGCGGCCGGGTCGACGTCCTTGAAGTCACGCGTGGAACAGCCCGCCCACGCCGAGCGCGTACGGTCCGGGGACTTGGCGTTCAGCTCCAGCGTTCCGTTGGGCTGGTCGTGCCGCAGGCGCAGGCCCGTCGACGTACCCACATAGCTCGACACCAGCTCGTGGTTGGCGAAGCCGTACAGCTCGCGGCCGCCCGCACGCGCGCGTGCGAACGCCTCACCGAGTGCCGGCGCGAAGTCGGCGAACACGGTCGACGAGGTCTCGGCGGGCGCCTCCACGAAGTCCGGCGACTGCGCGACGCCCGTGACCAGCGGCTGTGCGTCCTCCGCAGGCCCGGCGCCGCGGGCGGCGGCCTCGGCGGCCCGCACCAGCGACTCCAGCTCGTCCGCGGTCACGGCCGAGCGGGAGACGACACCGGAGGCGGTGCCCTCCTTGCCGTCGACGGTCGCGACGACCGTGAGGGTACGCCCGCGCGTGACGCCGTTCGTGGTGAGCGCATTGCCCGCCCAGCGCAGATTGGCGGTCGAGTGCTCGTCGGCGATGACGACACAGCCGTCGGCGGTGGACAGCTCCAGCGCCCGCTCGACGATCTCGTGCGGCTTGCTGCTGCGGGCGCTCATCGACCGGCCTCCTGCGTGGTGTTGAGGATGTTGACGCCCTTGAAGAGCGCGGAGGGGCAGCCGTGCGAGACGGCGGCGACCTGGCCCGGCTGGGCCTTGCCGCAGTTGAAGGCACCTCCGAGGACATACGTCTGCGGGCCGCCCACCGCGGCCATCGAGCCCCAGAAGTCGGTGGTCGTCGCCTGGTACGCGACATCCCGCAGCTGCCCGGTGATCCGACCGTTCTCGATCTTGAAGAACCGCTGACCCGTGAACTGGAAGTTGTACCTCTGCATGTCGATCGACCATGAACGGTCACCGACGACGTAGATGCCCCGGTCCACTCCTCCGATCAGGTCCTCCGTCGCCATCCCGGCCGGATCCGGCTGCAGCGACACATTGGCCATGCGCTGCACCGGAACGTGCCCGGGGGAGTCGGCGAACGCGCACCCGTTGGACCGCTCGAACCCGGTCAGCCTCGCGATCCGCCGGTCCAGCTGGTAGCCGACGAGCGTGCCGTCCTTCACCAGGTCCCAGGACTGGCCCTCGACGCCCTCGTCGTCGTAGCCGACCGTCGCAAGGCCGTGCTCGG
Organism: Streptomyces sp. NPDC051172; assembly: GCF_040682555.1. Lineage (NCBI taxonomy): Bacteria > Bacillati > Actinomycetota > Actinomycetes > Kitasatosporales > Streptomycetaceae > Streptomyces > Streptomyces sp. NPDC051172. The sequence goes on along the minus strand of NZ_JBFBBE010000114.1, from coordinate 25,085 downwards.
CGGTGCGGTCGCCGGTGACGTTCATCAGCTCGGAGCCGTACCTCAGCTTGCCCAGCTGGTCGAAGGTGGCGAAGGAGGTGCCGGCGTAGGCGGCCTCATAGCCGAGCGCACGGTCCAGCTCGGTGGCGTGGCCGATGGACTCGTGGATGGTCAGCCACAGGTTGGAGGGGTCCACGACCAGGTCGTACAGGCCTGCCTCGACGCTCGGCGCGCGCATCTTCTCGGCGAGCAGCTCCGGGATCTGCGCGAGCTCGCTCTCCCAGTCCCAGCCGGTGCCGGTGAGGTACTCCCAGCCGCGTCCCACGGGCGGCGCGATCGTGCGCATCGAGTCGAACTCGCCGCTCGACTCGTCGACCGACACGGCCGTCAGCTGCGGGTGCAGCCGCACGCGCTGCTGTGTGGTCACGGTCCCGGCCGTGTCGGCGTAGAACTTGTTCTCGTGCACGGTGAGCAGCGAGGCGTCGACGTGGTTGACGCCGTTCGCCGCGAGCAGCTGCGCGCTCCAGTCCGCCAGCAGCGCCGACTTCTCCTCGTCGGGCACGGAGAACGGGTCGATGTCGTACGACGAGATCCAGGTCTTCTCGGCGTGCACGGGCTCGTCGGCGAGCTCCACCCGCTCCTCCGAGCCGGCCGCCTTGATCACCTGGGCGGAGAGCTTCGCCATCGCCACCGCCTGCGAGGCGACCTTGGCGGCGGCGTCCAGGCTCAGATCCACCCCCGATGCGAAGCCCCAGGTGCCGCCGTGCACGACCCGTACCGCGTACCCGAGGTCGGTGGTGTCCGACGAACCGGCGGGCTTGGCGTCCCGGAAGCGCCAGGACGCGCTGCGCACCCGCTCGAACCGGAAGTCCGCATGCTCGGCACCCAGGGCACGCGCGCGTGCCAGCGCCGCGTCGGTCAGGGCCCGTAGGGGAAGTGCCGTGAAGGCTTCGTCGATGGTATGAGGCACCGAGGTCTCTCCTTGTTGTCGTGACCTGTGATCGGACCGGCGGTTGCTCCGATCATTTCGCGTGACCGGGCCGCGGACCACAGGTTTCGAGCCGGTACCGGGAACTTTCTGTAGGGACCCGACAGTGAGTCCCGTAAGCCACTGTCGGTGCCCGATTGTCCGCGGGAGCATCTGGACCGATAGGTTTTCGAGGAAGCCGCCTGTCATCCAGGTGTTCGGGCGGGGGGTATCAGACCGCTATCGAAAGGGTGATCCGTTGAGCCGCTCGGTTCTCGTCACCGGAGGCAACCGGGGCATCGGCCTCGCCATCGCCCGCGCATTCGCCGACGCCGGCGACAAGGTCGCCATCACGTACCGTTCGGGTGAGCCGCCGGCCGCCCTTACGGAATTGGGCTGCCTCGCGGTGAAGTGCGACATCACCGACACCGAGCAGGTGGAGCAGGCCTACAAGGAGATCGAGGCCGAGCACGGCCCGGTCGAGGTCCTGATCGCCAACGCCGGCATCACCAAGGACCAGCTCCTGATGCGCATGTCCGAGGAGGACTTCACGTCCGTCCTCGACACCAACCTCACCGGCACCTTCCGCGTGGTCAAGCGCGCCAACCGCGGCATGCTGCGCGCCAAGAAGGGCCGCGTCGTCCTGATCTCCTCGGTCGTCGGGCTGTACGGTGGCCCCGGCCAGGCCAACTACGCCGCCTCCAAGGCCGCCCTGGTCGGCTTCGCGCGTTCCCTCGCCCGTGAGCTGGGCTCGCGCAACATCACCTTCAACGTCGTCGCGCCCGGCTTCGTCGACACCGACATGACCAAGGTGCTCACCGACGAGCAGCGCGAGGGCATCGTCAAGCAGGTGCCGCTCGGCCGTTACGCGCAGCCGGAGGAGGTGGCCGCGACGGTGCGGTTCCTCGCCTCGGACGACGCCTCGTACATCACTGGAGCCGTCATTCCCGTTGACGGCGGACTGGGAATGGGTCACTGATCACCATGAGCGGAATTCTCGAGGGCAAGCGCGTCCTGATCACCGGTGTGCTGATGGAGTCCTCCATCGCCTTCCACGCCGCCAAGCTGGCCCAGGAGCAGGGTGCCGAGATCATCCTGACCGCCTTCCCGCGGCCCACGCTGACCGAGCGCATCGCCAAGAAGCTGCCGAAGCCCACCAAGGTCATCGAGCTCGACGTCACCAACGACGAGCACCTCGGCCGGCTGGCCGACATCGTCGGCGAGGAGCTCGGCGGCCTCGACGGCGTCGTGCACTCCATCGGCTTCGCGCCGCAGGACGCGCTCGGCGGCAACTTCCTGAACACGCCGTTCGAGTCCGTGGCCACCGCCATGCATGTCTCGGCGTACTCCCTGAAGTCGCTGACCATGGCCTGCCTGCCGCTGATGCAGAACGGCGGCTCGGTCGTCGGCCTCACCTTCGACGCGCAGTACGCCTGGCCGCAGTACGACTGGATGGGCCCGGCGAAGGCCGCCCTGGAGGCCACCAGCCGCTACCTCGCCCGTGACCTGGGCAAGCAGAACATCCGCTGCAACCTGATCTCCGCGGGCCCGATCGGCTCCATGGCCGCCAAGTCCATCCCGGGCTTCAGCGACCTGGCCTCGGTGTGGGACAGCCGCTCCCCGCTGGAGTGGGACCTCAAGGACCCGGAGCCGGCCGGCAAGGGCATCGTCGCCCTGCTGAGCGACTGGTTCCCGAAGACCACGGGCGAGATCGTCCACGTGGACGGCGGTCTGCACGCCATCGGCGCCTGACGCTGCCGCTGGGCCTCGGCCGACACTGAGGGCCCGCACCCTGCCGGGGTGCGGGCCCTCAGCGCGTCCGCCGGCCTCGGTGCCATCGCCGCGATGTCACCCGTTCGGGCTATGCGGTCGGGCGGGCCGGGCCACGACTGCGCACCCTGGATTACGGGTCCGGCACGTGAACCCCTCCCCAGCACGGCCGAGGAGGTCCCCTTGTGCGCATCTTCCGCAACCTGGCCTCAGTGACCGTCGCCGTCGCTCTCGTGATGTCCCTGCCGTACGAGGCGATGCCGCACGCGCGCGTGAAGCCCGGGAAGCCGCCGGCGCCGCAGCTCTTCGGCGCCGAGTGCCGCACCAGGGTCGCCGGCTCCCATGTGATCGCGTACTGCCACAACCCCTATCCGCAGACCGACGGCGTCAGCCTGCACGTCGAGTGCGCCCGCTGGTGGGACCTCGACACCGACGGCACCCCTGTCGACACCGGTCCGGCGATGACCGTACGGCTCACCGGCCGGTGCTGGAAGGAAGTCGGCTCGGCGTGGATCAGTCACCAGAGGCGCTGAACCGTCCGGGACGGCACAGGAAGGGATAGCTCGCGGCCTCCGCACCGGCGGCCTCGGCGTCGCCCGTGCGGATCGCGTCGACCAGGCGCGTGTGCTCCATGTACGTCTCCGGGGTGAGTTCCCGGCCGACGTCCTCGCGCAGCCAGTCCCGCAGCACCTCGCCGAGGTCGGCGTACATCGCGGTCATCACGTCGTTGTGCGAGGCGGCCACCACCGCCATGTGGAAGGTCGCGTCCGCCGTCACGAAGGTCTCCGTGTCGCCCGACTCCCAGGCCTCCTCGCGCCGCACGAGCAGCGCGTCCAGCTGTTTGAGGTCCTTCTCCGTGCGCCGCCCGGCGGCGAGCCTGGCGGCTGCCGACTCCAGCGTGGAGCGCAGCTCGGCGATGTGCCGCGGGTCCGCGTCGGCGAAGCGGCGGTGCATCACGCCCGCCAGCTCACTGGTCGCCACGACATACGTGCCCGAGCCCTGACGGATGTCCAGCAGACCGTTGTGCGCGAGGGCGCGGACGGCCTCACGGACCGTGTTCCGGGCCACCCCGAGCTGCTCGACCAGCTCGGGCTCCGTGGGGATGCGGGAGCCGACCGGCCACTCGCCCGAGGTGATCTCGTGCCGGAGCGCGGCGATGACCTGCTCGGACAACGCAGAACGGCGGGGATGACTCAGGGGCATGGCACACCTTCGCACGCGGCGGGCGGATCCGGCCGACCCGGGATGGACAACCAATCATCCTATGATTCTATGATGGACGGCATGGCAAGCGAGGAAGCCCGCACGAAGATGTTCACCACCGTGGCCGTTCCGGCCCCGGACGAGCCCCGGCGACCCGCCACGCGCGCGTGGAGGACGAGACTACTCGTGCTCGGCATCGTCCTGTCGGCCCTCAACCTCCGCCCCGCCATCACCAGCCTGGGCGCGCTCCTCGAAGAGGTCCGCCACGGGCTCGGCATGAGCGGCAGCGTGGCCGGCCTGCTCACCTCCGTGCCCCCGCTCTGCTTCGCCGTCTTCGGCGTCACGGCCCCCCGCCTCGCCCGCCGCTTCGGACCGGGCGCGGTGGTGTGCGCGGGCATGGTCGCCATCACCGCGGGCCTGCTCATACGCCCGTACGCGGGCGGCACGGCCGGCTTCCTCGCCGCCAGCGCGCTCGCCCTCATGGGCATCGCGGTCAGCAACGTCCTGATGCCGGTCATCGTCAAGCGCTGGTTCCCGGACCGGGTCGGCTCCATGACCGGCCTCTACTCGATGGCGCTCGCCCTGGGCACCGCCGCGGCGGCCGCGGTGACGGTGCCCATGACCGAGGTGCTGGGCGGCAGTTGGCGGTCCGGACTCACGGTGTGGGCGGCCCTCGCGGCGACGGCCGTGCTGCCGTGGATCCCGTTCGTACGGCAGCGGGATGCGGCGCCCGCCGAGCAGCCGGCCGGGCGGCACGCGCGCGTGGAGGCGCCCGCGCTGCGGATCACCCGGAGTCGCACCGCCTGGGCGCTCGCCGTCTTCTTCGGGCTGCAGGCCACCGCCGCGTACATCACGATGGGCTGGATGGCGCAGATCTTCCGGGACGCGGGCGTGCCCGCGGGCACGGCGGGGCTGCTGCTCGCCGTCACCATGGTGATGGGCGTGCCGCTGGCCTTCGTCATCCCGCGCGTCGCCGCCCGGCTGCCGCACCAGGGGCCGATCGTGATCGCGCTGGGCGCCTGCGGACTCGCCGGTTACGCGGGCCTGTACCTCGCACCGGCGGCCGGTGCCTGGGCCTGGGCGCTGCTGCTCGGCGTCGCCAACTGCGCCTTCCCGCTGGCCCTCACCATGGTCGGCATGCGGGCCAGGACCGGCGCGGGCGTCGCCCAGCTGTCGGCGTTCGCGCAGAGCACCGGCTATCTGATCTCCATCCCCGGCCCGCTCCTGGTGGGCGTGCTCTACCAGCACAGCGGCGGGTGGGGGCTGCCGATCGCGCTGATGGCCGCCCTGATGGTCCCGCAGATGGTCGTCGGCGTTCTGGCGGGGCGCAGCCGCACGGTGGAGGACGAGGCGGCCCGCTGACCCCGGCCGAACCGTCCCGGGTGGCGGGTGGGAGACTGGCCTTATGCCAGTGCTCGACCCGAACCCCCAGAACGGCCAGAAGAAGATGCTGCTCGTCTTCGGCTCGTTCCTCGCCATCTTCGTGATCATCGCCATCATCGCGACGATCGCCTCGCCGTGACCGTCCGCCGGGCGGCCCGACGGGCCCGATGGTGGGGCTAGCACCACCATCCCCTAGGGGGTGAGTGTCAGGGTCAACTGGGTGGATCTCCGGATGGGTTGAAGGCTCCGGATTCCGTAACTTCGAGGTGTGACCGCGTAAGGCGGATCACCGAGACCCGAAGATCCAGCGGAGGCACCCATGTCGGCCCAGTCGCACACCCGGCCCCACCCGGCGACCACGGGTGGCATCGACATCCGGCTGCCCTGGTGGGCCCTCGCCCTGCCGACGCTCGCCTTCATCGTGCTGCTGGCTCTGATGCTGAACCCGTCGAACGCACAGGCGGCGACGGGCGACCCGGCGATCACCCACCTCTTCGAGCGGGCACAGCAGCTCATAGGCCGCTGAGCACCGGTTCGGCCGCCAGTCAACTCCCTGCGCCCCATGGCCTGTTTCATGCGAAGCTGGGTGCCATGAGCGTCGCAGAACCCCGCAGGATCGTCCTCTTCCGCCATGCGAAAGCCGACTGGCCACAGGTGACCGACCACGAGCGCCCCCTCGCTGAGCGGGGCCGCACGGACGCCGCAGTCGCCGGACGCAAGCTGGCCGACACCGGTATCCCCTTCGATCTGGCCCTGTGCTCCACCGCGATCCGGACCCGAGAGACCTGGAAGCTCGCCGTCCATGAATTCCCGCACCGGCCGAAAACCGTCTACGAGGAGCGGATCTACGAGGCCTCACCCGGCGAGCTGATCGCGCTGCTCAACGAGACCCCCGACGACGTGCAGAACGCCGTACTCATCGGCCACAACCCGGGCGTGCAGGGCCTCGCCGAGATCCTGGCCGGTTCGTCCGAGGGTGACGCCGGCGAGCGGATGAACCGCCGCGGCTTCCCGGCCGCCGCCTTCGTCGTCCTGTCCTTCGAGGGCCCCTGGAAGACCCTGGAGCCGGGCGTGGCCACGCTGCTGGACTACTGGGCGCCGACCGAGTAGCCGACACGGCGCAACCAGTAGACGACCGACGAAGCGAGCAGGCGACACGACGACCGAGGGGCCCCGCACCACCACGGTGCCGGGCCCCTCGACGTGCCGATGGGGGCTACTACTGCTCGTCGTGCGTGTCCGCGGCCTCGACCTCTTCACGGGTGACGCCCAGCAGATACAGGACCGTGTCCAGGAAGGGCACGTTCACAGCGGTGTGCGCGGCCTCCCGTACGACAGGCTTGGCGTTGAAGGCGACGCCGAGACCGGCCGCGTTGAGCATGTCCAGGTCGTTGGCGCCGTCGCCGATCGCCACCGTCTGGGCGAGCGGTACGCCCGCCTCCGCGGCGAACCGGCGCAGCAGCCGCGCCTTGCCCGCACGGTCGACGATCTCGCCGGTGACCCTCCCGGTGAGCTTGCCGCCGACGATCTCCAGGGTGTTGGCCTGCGCGAAGTCGAGCCCCAGCCGCTCCTTCAGATCATCCGTGACCTGGGTGAACCCGCCGGAGACCACGCCCACTTGGTACCCGAGCCGCTTGAGCGTACGGATCAGGGTCCGCGCCCCCGGCGTCAGCCGCACCTCGCTGCGCACCTTGTCCACCACGGACGCGTCGAGCCCCTCCAGGAGCGCCACGCGCGCGTGCAGCGACTGCTCGAAGTCCAGCTCCCCGCGCATCGCGGCCGCGGTCACCTCGGCGACCTGGTCCTCGCAGCCGGCGTGCGCCGCGAAGAGCTCGATCACCTCGTCCTGGATGAGCGTCGAGTCGACGTCCATGACGACCAGCCGCTGCGCGCGCCGGTGCAGTCCCGCCGCGACGACCGCCACATCGACACCCAGTGCCGCGGCGTCCGTCACCAGGGCGGTGCGCAGAGGCTCGGTCTCGACGCCGGACACCGCGAACTCGACCGCGGTGACGGGGTACTTGGCGAGGCGGAAGATGCGGTCGATGTTGCCGCCGGCGGAGGCGATCTTCGCGGCGATCCGGGCGGTCGCCTCCGCCGTGAGCGGGTGACCGAGGACCGTGACCAGTGAGCGTCCGAGGCCGCGCGGCCGGTTGTCGCCCCGCCCGGAGATGATCTCCGCCTGCATCTTCATCGACTCCGCCCAGCTGTGGACGGTGGCCCGCAGATCGCCCTCGAGCCCGTGGGCCGGCGGGGTCACGAGCGCGCACAGCGTGAGCCGGCCACGGGTGACCACCTGCTCGATGTCGACCACGTCGACGGAGTAGGCGGCGAGGGTGTCGAACAGGCCGGCCGTGATGCCCGGCCGGTCCTTGCCGAAGATCTTGACGAGGAGGGTGGGGACGTCAGAGGTCGAGGTCTGCGATGCGCTCATGGTGTACCCACCGTATCCGGCACCCAGTGCCGCCCGCCGCCGCGGTCCGCCTGCCGGACACGGAACAGTGGGTGTCGAGAGGATGTCCAAAGCCTTACGACCCGACCACGACCGCACCGAGGAGCACCGGCCGCCCCGGCTGCTTCGGCTGGGGGCGGGCGCCCTGGATGGCGTACGTGTGCCGGGGTCGGTTGCGTGGGGGCCGACGTGTTTGGCTTCGCGCTCCGGCTCGGCCGGCGGGAGGCGTAGGGGTGATCACTGCCCTGGGTGGCGTACATGTGCCGGGTCCGGTTGCGGCGAGGGCGGTGTATCCGGCTCAGCGTCTGCCCGCGGATGGCGGAAGCCATAGGGGTTGGCCAGGGCGGCCCCGGCGGTCCCCTCGGCCGTGGCGAAACTCGGCGGACGTCTCAGGCGGCATACGCACGTCGGACGGTTCGGCCGGCCAGAGGCCGGCGCGTCGGCCTCTGGCCGCCGTAGCGGTTCTCGGCGAGTGTGGTTTGCGGTGCGCTGGGCGGACGCCCGATCACCTCGGGGGCTCTGCGCCTGCCTCTGGTCGGAGGGAGTCGCAGAGGGACAGTTCCCACGCCGGCCGACGTGTGTGGCTCAGCGGTCGTCCTGCGGTCGCCCCGGAGGGGGCGGGGGCTGGGGTGGGGGCGGGCCCTCGTTCGGGCCGGGGTTCGGCCGGTTCCCGCGGCGGGGGCGGGGCGGGCTGTCCATCGGACGGGCCACCGTCGGGGCGCCGTACATGTCGCCGCTGCCGGTACCGGATGGCGGCGAGCCGGCGGGCGGCCGTCCGTGACCGGGAGCACTCGGCTCACCCTGCCGGTCCGGCCTTCGCGCGTCCTCCGGCTCCCGCAGCTCGTCCGGCAACTGCAGATACGGATTGGTGGTGGGGTTCGGCGCCCGGTACGGCGTACTGGGCGTGTACGGCCCCGACGCGCCCCCGGCGGCAGGCATCCCGCCCCCGGTTTCGGGCGCGAACACCCCCGTGGAACCGCCGCCCAGCGCCAGCGGTGCCGATCGCCGCCCCGCCGCGCCGCTCGCCCACGCCAGCAGCGCCCCGGCAGCCCCCGCTCCCGCACCCCACAGTGCTCCCAGCAGCAGCGCCATGCCGAGGTGCCCGTGCAACTCGACCCCGGCGCCGAACGCATCGAAGCCCAGCACCGACAGCGAGGCGTCCACCGACACCTCCGTCAGCCACGCGAGCAGCGGCAACGTCAGCGCCGTGACGATCCCCAGACACACCGCACACCGCCCGGCGAAGGCGAGGGCGCCCGGACCGGCCTGCGAAGCCCCGGCCCCCACCGGCGTCCGCACCGCGGCCAGCACCCCCGCCAGCAGCATCAGCACGGCGGCCGCCACCCCCAGCAGCCACACCCGCCCGTCCAGGTCCGCCAGCCGCGCCAGTGTCACCGACCGGTCGGTCTTCGCGGTGAGCAGGCCGTCCAGCGGATGCGGCAGGAACTTGGTCAGAACCCCCGTCGCCTTGCCGTCGAACGGCACGAACAGACCGATAGGGATGCCCAGCCAGGTGCCGTTGGGCGCACCCAGCAGCGTGGCACCGAAGATCCGCTTCGGATGGTCGTCACCGATCGCCGCGTACGCCCCCGCCGCGAACCCCGCCGCCACCGCCACCAGCATCACCGTGACGATCGCCGACGCCGCCGGCCGTACGACCCGGTGCACGGCCTCCCAGCCGCGCGGCAGGGGAGTGCGGCGCGAGGCCAGCAGTGCGATCAGCAGGATGCCGGCCGACCAGCCGAGACCGCCCACCAGCGTGGGCGCAGTGTCGACGGTGAAGCCGACCGCCGCCTTCGCGTGGATGAGGTTGCCGATGTTGTCGGGCAGCAGCCCGCCGATGTTCCCGATGTCGCCGAGACCGGGGATGCTGACGCCGCCCCCACCCCCGCCGCCTCCGCCGGGCAGTTTGTCGAGGCCCAGCGAACCGCCGTCGATGGTGATGACGTCGTGCCCCGCCCACGCGAGCCCGCCCAGCGTCGCCACGAACAGCGTCACCACCGCGCCCGCACGCGCGAGGAGTTCGGCCGGCGAGATCACAACTCCCGCCGCGCGCAAGGACCGCAGGAAGAACCACGAGAGCAGGAGCGCCCCGACCAGGCTCACCCCCAATGGCGTGATCGTGACGGCCGTATGCGCCTGCGCGCCTTTCAGGCCGAACGCGGACACGTCGCCGGACGGTGTGACCGAACCACCCGCCCCAAGTGCCACCACCGCCGCGGTCATCGGCCCGAGCGAGCCCGACGCGTCCGCCTCCAGCAGGTGCAGACCGAGTGCCGCCGTGCCCGCCATCCCGATCAACGCCCAGCTCACGGAGGCGATCGCGGACAGCAGGACGTCCCCCCACGGCACCCTCGTGCCGCTCCTGACGGACTCGACGCTCGACGACGTGCCCATGGAAGCGCTCATGGCAGACCCCCCGATCCGCGTTGCGGCACGGTGGCCGCGCATGTCCCCCTCGCGTGAATTACCACTCTCCGGGCCGTTTTCAACCCCGTCAACGGAACCAGCCGATGCGTATGTGCGTGGTGGTTCACAAGGCCCGACTTTCGGTCAGGGGGGCGAGCCTGAAATAGTTCCCGACGATGTTCGACATCCCTAGACTCCCTGTGTTGGGGGTAACTCGGGGGACTACTCAGTGGGGCATGGAGTGCCGGAACTCGTACTGGAATTGAATGGACGTACCTGGACGCTCGACCCGTCCAGGCCGTACACCCTCGGACGTGATCCGCAGGGGGACATCGTGCTCGACGACGCCAGAGTGTCCTGGCGTCACGCCACGATCAGCTGGGGCGGCCGCAGTTGGGTCATCGAGGACCAGGGCTCCACCAACGGCACGTTCGTGCAGGGGCAGCGGATCCATCACATGGAGATCGGACCCGGCTCCGCGGTGCACCTCGGCAACGCGACCGACGGCCCGCTGGTCAACGTCACCGGCGCGGCGGCCGGCGTGGCCTCGACGCGGGCTCAGCCCCAGCAGCAGCCGTACGCCGCACAGGGCGCCGGCCCCGGCTGGGCCCAGCAGACACCGCAGCAGCAGGCACCGCCCCAGCAGCAGGCCCCGCAGCCCGGCTGGCAGCAGCCGCAGCAGGCCGCCGCGGCGATCCCGCAGCAGCAGGGTCCCGGTGGTGGCGTGGGGGCGCCGCCGGTCTACGGCGACCGCAGCCCCACCACCTTCCACCAGTTCTCCATCGGCCGCGTGATGCGCATCGGCCGTGCCCTGGAGAACGAGCTGGTCGTCTCCGACCTGCAGGTCTCCCGGCACCACGCCGAGTTCCACTCGACGCCCGACGGCCGCATGGAGATCCGCGACCTGGGCTCGCACAACGGCACGTACGTCAACGGCCAGCCGATCGCGAAGGGCGGCTCGGCGCTGCTCGGCCCGACCGACGTCGTCGGCGTCGGCCACTCCACGTTCCGGATCGTCGGCGACCACCTCGAGGAGTTCGTCGACACCGGTGAGGTGTCCTTCTCGGCCCGCCACCTGACCGTCACGGTCGACGGCGGCAAGCAGATCCTCAAGGACGTCTCCTTCGGCGTCCCCGAGAAGTCGCTCATCGCGGTCATCGGGCCCTCCGGCTCCGGCAAGTCGACCCTGCTCAAGGCGCTCACCGGCTACCGCCCGGCCAACCAGGGCGACGTCCTCTACGACAACCGGAACCTGTACAAGCAGTTCGCCGAGCTGCGCCAGCGCATCGGTCTGGTCCCGCAGGACGACATCCTGCACAAGGAACTGACCGTCAAGAAGGCCCTCAAGTACGCGGCCAAGCTGCGCTTCCCCGCCGACACCACGGCCCAGGAGCGCGAGAACCGCATCGACGAGGTGCTGCGCGAGCTGAAGCTGGACATCCACAAGGAGAAGAAGGTCACCTCCCTCTCCGGCGGCCAGCGCAAGCGCGTCTCGGTGGCCCTGGAGCTGCTCACCAAGCCGTCCCTGATCTTCCTGGACGAGCCCACCTCGGGCCTCGACCCGGGCATGGACCGCGACGTCATGCAGCTGCTGCGCGGCCTCGCCGACGACGGCCGTACGGTCCTCGTCGTCACCCACTCCGTGGCCGAGCTGGCCCTGTGCGACAAGCTCCTGGTGATGGCCCCGGGCGGCGCCGTCGCCTACTTCGGCCCTCCCGAGGAGGCGCTGAACTTCTTCGGCTACGACACCTGGGCCGACGTCTTCTCCGCCTTCGAGAACTACCGCGACTACGACTGGGCCGGACGCTGGAAGGGCTCGCAGCACTACCAGATGTACGCAGCGGACATCGACGCCGTTGCACCACAGTCCGTACAGATGCCTCCGATGCAGGCGATGAAGCCGCCCAAGCCGCAGGGCTGGACGAGCCAGTTCGTCACCCTGGTGCGGCGCTACGTCTCGGTCATCGCCTCCGACAAGGGCTTCCTCGCCCTGACGGTGATCCTGCCGCTCGTCCTCGGCTCGGTGAGCCTGCTCATCGACTCCGGCAAGGACCTGTTGGTCAACACGGAGATCAACCCGACGACCCAGCAGCCCGTCCCGAACGGCACGGCCACCACCGTCCTGCTGATCCTCGCGGTCGGCGCCTGCTTCGCCGGTGCCGCCAACTCCGTCCGTGAGCTGATCAAGGAACGGGTCATCTACGAGCGGGAGCGCGCCACCGGCCTGTCCCGCTCCGCGTACCTGATGTCGAAGGTCTTCGTGCTCGGCTTCATCACCGTGCTGCAGGGCCTGATGGTCGGCATGATCGGCTTCGCCAGCCGGAAGATCCCGACGGAGGGCCTGGTCCTCAAGACTCTCCCGCTGCTCGAGCTCACCATCCCGATCATGGCCCTGGGCTTCACCTCGATGATGTTCGGCCTGATCATCTCCGCCCTGGTGAAGACATCCGAGAAGACCATGCCGCTGCTGGTCATGTTCGCGATCGTCCAGGTCGTCTTCACCGGCTGCCTGTTCGCCCTGAACGGCGCGATCGGCGTCAACCAGTTCTCGTACCTGATGCCCTCGCGCTGGGCCGTCGCCGCCGCGGGCACCACGCTCGACTTCAACCGGATCAGCCCGCCCGGCAAGGGCAAGCCCAACGACCCGCTCTGGGAGCACACCGTGGGTGCCTGGAGCATGGACATGATCGCCCTGATCGTGCTCGGTGTGATCTGCGCGTTCTTCGTGGCCCGCTTCCTGCGCCGCCACGAGCCGGAGGTCATGCGCAAGTAGTCCGTCCGCTACGACGCGCTCGTACGACGCCGAAGGGCGGCACCCTCAGTGGGTGCCGCCCTTCGGCGCTTGCGTGAAGAGGTCCGCGCCGACCTCAGTACGCGCTGTTGACGTTGTCGATCGAGCCGTACTTGTCGGCCGCGTAGTTGGCGGCGGCGGTGATGTTGGCGACCGGGTCGTAGATGTTCCAGGACGTGCCGGCCACGTGGTAGGCGCTGAAGGTCGGCGGGATGACCTGCAGCAGGCCCTTCGACGGGATGCCGTTGATGGCGTTGATGTCCCAGTTGTTGATGGCGCTCGGGTTGCCCGAGGACTCCCGCATGATGTTGCGGTACAGGCCGTTGTAGCTGCCCGGTATGCCCTTGGACTGCATGATGTCCAGCGCGTTCCTGATCCAGCCGTCGAGGTTGTTCGCGTAGGTCTTGGCGACCGGCTTGACCGCAGCACGCTGGGCGGCCCGGCTCGCGGCCTCCTTCGCCTGGCGCGCGGCCTCGGCCTGCTTCTTGGCCGCGGCTTCGGCCTGCTTCTTGGCTGCGGCTTCGGCTGCCGCCTTCTTCGCGGCGGCCGCGGCGGCGGCCTTCTGCTTGGCCTCGGCCTCGGCCTTGGCCTTGATGGCCTGGGCCTTCAGGCTGGCACCGGCGAGCTGGTCGGTGACGCTCGCCTTGACGTCCTTGATCTGATTGGAGCCGTACTCCACCTTGGCCGTCGAGAGGGTGGCCTCGTTCGTGGTCGTCTCGGCGTTGCTGGGCACCGCGGAGAACGCGAGAGCGGCGGCACCGAGGGTGGCCACACCGGCCATCGCGACCTTGTGGTGACGGGTCAGCGAGCGACTGAGACGGCGAATGTTGGTGTTCTTGAGCATGGCAGACGGACCTCTTCGAATAGCGCGGAGGTCGCTCTACGTCCGGCGGGGGACACGGGTCCTTCCCGCACAAACGCCGCGGGCAGAACCCGCGGCGCTGAGCGACGGCAGCCATTCTTAGCGGCCGCAAAATGTCGTGGCAAAGGTGTGACGTACGATCCCCGGTAGTGGATCGGGTGACGGCAAAAACGGACAGACTAGACCGTTCGCCCCGCTCATGAGGGGAGGGTCTGTCTCCTATCGCCCTTCGTACGTGATCTGCGCCCTATGCGCGGGCTCACACCGTCGCCACGGCAGTCTCACCATGGGTTGCTTGAGCAATGCACTGCGTAAGGGGCCTCCTACGGGAGGATGAGGTGCACGTCCCCGAACTCGTGCCACAGGTAGAGCCCGCGCAGCGCCTCCTCGTAGCTGCGGTCGACCGCGGCCCGCCCGGCGATCGCCTCCAGCATCAGCAGATGCGAGGCCTCCGGCTCGTGCAGCCCGGTCAGCAGCCCGTCCACCACCCGTACCCCGCGCTCCGGGGTGACAACCAGATCCGTCCACCCTTCACGCGCGCGTACGACGCCGTCCGGCCCCGCCGCCGACTCCACGGCCCGCACGGCCGTCGTCCCCACCGCGACCACCCGTCCGTCGCCCGCCCGCGCGGCATTGATCAGCCGAGCCGACGCCTCCGGCACGGAGAACCGCTCCGGATACGGCGGCTCGTGCGCCTCCGCCGAGGCCACCCCGGTGTGCAGGGTGATCGGTGCGAACTGCACACCCCGGCTCACCAGCTCCGCCACCAGCCGCGCCGTGAAGGGCCGCGCCGCACTCGGCATCTCCGCACTGCCCGTCCCATCGGCCGGCGGCAGCGCGAACACCGTCTGGTACACGGACAGCGGCTGGTCGCGCTCCGTATAGGAGTAGCGAATGGGCCGCCCGTGCTCCCGCAGCAGCCCGAGGACACCGGCCCCCGACACCCGCGCCCACCACAGCCGGTCGCCGCGCGCGCTCAGCGGCTCATCCAGGACCAGCCGCACGCCTCCGGGCAGCCGCACCTCCAGGCCCGCGGGCCCGCCCGCACGCGCGCGCGTGGTGCCCTTCCCGTCCGGATCCCGCAGCTCGACCGCCCACCGCCCGTCGTCCCCGCGCGTGGAGAAGTGCACCACCACGCGCGCGTGCCCGGCCTGCCCGTCCACGGCGGCGGCCAGCGTGGGCGAGGTGTTCACGACGAGTAGATCCCCGGCCCGCAGCAGCCGCGGCAGCTCCACGAACGCATGGTGCGACACCTCGCAGCCGCGCGACACGAGCAGCCGTACGGCATCGCGGTCGAGCCCCGCCCCGCGCTGCTCGACCGGGATCCGGGCCGACAGCTCCTCCGGTACGTGCACCGCCACCGTCATCGCTGCCCCTTCAGCAGCGCCGGAGCCGCATACCGGCCGCTCGCCGGACGCTCGTCCAGCAGCCGAAGGAACGCCGGCACCACACTCGCCGGTGCCGGCCGTGGATCACCGTCGTCCGGTACGGCCGCCTCATACAGGTCCGTGGCCATGTCCCCGGGGTCGACCGCCCAGACCCGCAGCCTCGGCTCCTCCTCGCCGAGCACCGCCGCAAGCTGGTCGAGGGCCGCCTTCGAGGCGCCGTAGCCGCCCCAGGTCCCATAGGCCTCGGCGGCGGCGTCCGAGCTGACCGCGATCACCGTGCCGGCCTCGGACGTCCGCAGCAGTGGCAGCGCATCCTGGACCAGGCCCAGCGCTGCCACCACGTTCACCTCCAGCGCGCGCCTGAACCCCTCCAGAGGCAGCTCCTCCAGCCGTACGAGCGGCTCGGCGCCCAGCGCGCTGGCGTTGTTCACCAGCAGATCGATGCCGCCCAGCTTCTCCGCGGCCGCCACCAGCTCCGCCCGGTGACCGGCGTCCGTGACGTCCCCGGGCACGGCGCTCACCCGCGTGCCGTATGCGGACACGGCCCCCGCCGCCTCGGTGAGGGCCCGCTCCGTCCTTGCGTCGAGCACCAGATCCCAGCCGCGCGCGGCCAGTGCCTCGGCAAACGCCCTCCCCAGCCCCTTTGAAGCCCCCGTGATGATCGCTACCGGCATGACACGTCCCCTCGTCTCGGCCGCCCGTCGATCGGCGGTGACCTCAACCTAGGAACGGCGCCACCCGCCCCGCCTCGGACGCGGGCCCCAACCCGCCGGGGCCCTTCGGACTAAGCCGCCCGTCCGGGGCCCCGGACCTAGTCCGCCCGCCCTAGGCCCACCGGCGCAGCCTCCGCCGTCACAGGTCCGATTCGCGTTGTCACGCCCCGCCGGTACCTTGAGGGCATGAGTCACGGCCCCCGGTCCGGCCTCACCGCGGTGAGTTCCGCGCTGCTGGCCATGAGCAGGCACCTCGAGGTGCGCGACGTCCTCAAGACGATCGTCGCCTCGGCCCGCGAGCTGCTCGACGCTCAGTACGCCGCCCTCGGCGTCCCCGACGACCACGGCGGCTTCGCCCAGTTCGTGGTCGACGGCGTGAGCGACGCGCAGTGGAAAGCCATCGGCCCGCTCCCGCGCCAGCACGGCATCCTCGCCGCGATGCTGCGGGAAGCGAAGATCGAGCGCCTCGCCGACGTCCGCAAGGACCCCCGCTTCGAGGGCTGGCCCTCCGCCCACCCCGACATGTCCGACTTCCTGGGCCTGCCCATCAGGGACGGCGACGAGGTCATCGGCGCCCTGTTCCTGGCCAACAAGCTGCGCCCTGTGGGAGGAAACCCCCCACAACCCCCGTGCCCCAAGCCGGACGGAAGGTGCGGTTTCACCGAGGAGGACGAGGATCTGCTCGCCATCCTCGCCCAGCACGCCGCGATCGCCCTCACCAACGCCCGCCTGTACGAGCGCAGCCGCGAGCTGACCATCGCCGAGGAGCGCTCCCGGCTCGCCCACGAGCTGCACGACGCGGTCAGCCAGAAGCTCTTCTCGCTGCGCCTGACCGCACAGGCCGCCGCCGCCCTCGTCGACCGCGACCCCTCCCGCGCCAAGGGCGAGCTGCAACAGGTGGCCGCGCTCGCCGCCGAGGCCGCCGACGAACTGCGCGCCGCCGTCGTGGAGCTGCGCCCCGCGGCCCTCGACGAGGACGGCCTGCTCGCCACCCTGCGCACCCAGATCCAGGTCCTCGACCGAGCCCACACCGCGCGGGTGACCTTCGACAGCCGTGGCGTGCGCGCCCTGCCCGCCGCTCAGGAGGAGGCCGTCCTGCGCGTCGCCCAGGAGGCCCTGCACAACGCCCTGCGGCACGCCGGGGCGCAGCACGTGGACGTGACCCTGTCCCGGCGCGAAGGCGGAACGGTCCTCCGCGTCACGGACGACGGCAGCGGCTTCGACCCGAAGTCGATACGCCGCGCGGGACGCCACCTCGGCCTGGTGTCCATGCGGGACCGCGCAAGCGGGGTCGGCGGTGTGCTGACCGTGGAGTCGGCGCCCGGAAAGGGCACCATGATCGAGATGGAGGTCCCCGGTGGCTGACGCAATCAAGGTGCTGCTCGTCGACGACCACCAGGTGGTCCGCCGCGGTCTGCGCACGTTCCTCGAAGTGCAGGACGACATTCAGGTCGTGGGCGAGGCGGCCGACGGCGCCGAAGGAGTCGCCCGAGCCGAGGAACTGCAGCCCGACGTCGTGCTGATGGACGTCAAGATGCCCGGCATGGACGGCGTGGACGCCCTGCGCAAGCTGCGCGAGCTGAACAATCCCGCGCGCGTCCTGATCGTCACCAGCTTCACCGAACAGCGCACGGTGGTCCCAGCCCTGCGCGCGGGCGCCGCCGGATACGTCTACAAGGACGTGGACCCGGACGCCCTGGCCGGCGCCATCCGCTCCGTCCACGCCGGGCACATCCTGCTCCAGCCCGAGGTCGCGGGCGCCCTGCTGTCCCAGGAGGAGGCCAACTCGGGCCAGGGGCGAGGCGGTTCGCTCACGGAACGGGAGCGCGAGGTGCTCGGCCTGATAGCGGACGGCCGCTCGAACCGGGAGATCGCGCGCGCCCTCGTCCTGTCCGAGAAGACCGTGAAGACCCACGTCTCGAACATCCTGATGAAACTCGACCTGGCGGACCGCACGCAGGCGGCCCTGTGGGCCGTCCGCCACGGTGTGACCGGCTGAAACACGCCGCGCGCCGGGACGCCGCGGCAATACGGAGGGTTCCGTTCCGGACTGAGATTCATACCGTCGTGGGAATGTCCCCCGGATGGCGCATCCTCCGTGGATCTCCGCCGTTCTTCAGTGCGTGCTGCGGCGATTGCCGCAGCAACCGCTAGGGAGGGCTTGGAAAGTGAAGAACCTGAAGAAGGCAGCGGCTGTGACGATGGTGGCCGGCGGTCTGCTCGCCGCTGGAGCCGGCATGGCCTCCGCCACCAACGGCGGCGCGCACGCCGACGGGACGGCCGTGGGCTCGCCCGGCATCCTCTCGGGCAACGTGGTCCAGGCCCCGGTGCACGTCCCGGTGAACGTCTCGGGCAACAGCGTGAACGTCGTCGGCGTGCTGAACCCCGCCTTCGGCAACCTGGCCGTCAACCACTGACACAGGCCACATCGCATGCACTGACTCCGGCCTCCCGGGCATCCCGGGAGGCCGGTCAGTTTTTTCACGGTGCCGGTCGGAATTTGTCTTTCAGCCCGTCCGGCGTTCGAGGACGAGGCCGTTCAGGCCGAAACGGGGGGCCTGGGGGCAGAGCCCCAGACGCGACGACAACCGCCGGTCACAAATGCGCCGCCGCTCACCGCACCCCCCGCTCCCGCTCCTCCACAACGGAGTTGTACGCGGCGACCTGCGCCCGCCGAGCCGTCCGCTCCACCGGCCGCAGAGCCTCGGCCCGCGCCCCCATCTCACCGGCGCTCACCGCACCCCCGTGCCCGTTGCCGTAGGCGAGGTCGATCAGCACTCCCACCCGCTGCGCCAGCTCCAGCACCCGCACCGCCCGCGGCGGATAACCCGGCGCCAGCACCTCCCGCCCCCGCTCGGCCCGCGCCCGGTACGCATCGATCGCCGCCTCCGCCACCGGCCCCGACCCGGCCACGTCCAGCCGCGACAGCACCTCCGTCGCCTCCCGCAACGCCTCCGCCAGTTCCCGCTCGGCCTCACCCAGCGAGGGCACATCGGCCGGCGGAGCCTCCCGCACCGGCAGGCAGTGCCACACGACCTCCACATGCACATCGCCGTCGGGCCCGGCCTCGTACACCTCGGGCACCAACCCGAACGCGGCGCCATGACAGACCACCGCCTCTTCCGCGTCCATCGCCCGCGCATTGAACTCCGGCGGCCCGCTCAGCCCCAGCGGATGCCCCGGCGCGGGCAGCGCGACCCGCAGCCCCGTGGCACCGAGCGCCCGCAGCCGGCCCAGCGCCAGCGTGAGCCCGACAGGAGCCGACTCACCGGGCAGCCCCTCCATGCGATGCACGGCATCGTCCCCGACGATCGCCAGCACGGCGTCGTCCGGCGAGACAAGTCCGACCAAAAGGGCGTTTCCCCATGCGGCAAAGCGTCCTGAACGCGGTTCCGAGAGCATGCCCCCACCCTAAGGACCGGACCGATGGAATGGGCCGGGCGGCCGGTGGCGTAGATTTCATCGAGGGCTGCGCCCGAAAGCGCGCACGCGACAGCCGAGACGCCGAGACCGGTCACACTGCAAGGGGAGACAACGCGCTCATGAGCGATGTTCTGGAGCTTCAGGACGTATCCGTGGTCCGTGAGGGCCGGGCTCTGGTGGACCAGGTCTCCTGGTCGGTCAAGGAAGGCGAGCGCTGGGTCATCCTCGGCCCCAACGGCGCCGGCAAGACGACCCTCCTGAACGTCGCCTCCAGCTACCTCTTCCCCAGCAACGGCAGCGCCACCATCCTCGGCGAGACCCTCGGCAAGGTCGACGTCTTCGAGCTGCGCCCCCGCATCGGCATGGCCGGCATCGCCATGGCCGACAAGCTCCCCAAGCGCCAGACCGTCCTGCAGACCGTCCTCACCGCCGCCTACGGCATGACCGCCGGCTGGCACGAGGACTACGAGGACATCGACGAGCAGCGCGCCCGCGCCTTCCTCGACCGCCTCGGCATGACCGAGTACGTGGACCGCAGGTTCGGCACCCTCTCCGAGGGCGAGCGCAAGCGCACCCTCATCGCCCGCGCCCTGATGACCGACCCCGAACTCCTCCTTCTCGACGAGCCCGCCGCCGGTCTCGACCTCGGCGGCCGCGAGGACCTGGTCCGCCGTCTCGGCCGCCTCGCCCGCGACCCGATCGCCCCTTCGATGATCATGGTCACCCACCACGTCGAGGAGATCGCTCCCGGTTTCACCCATGTCCTGATGATCCGCCAGGGCAAGGTCCTCGCCGCCGGCCCGCTGGAACTCGAGCTCACCTCCCGCAACCTCTCCCTCTGCTTCGGCCTCCCGCTCGTCGTCGAACAGGTCGGCGACCGCTGGACCGCTCAGGGCCTGCCGCTGTCCTGACTGTGTGAAGCCCGCGCGAAAACACGGGTAAGAAGCCCACCCAGCCACATCGCGCCCTGTCGGAGGCAGGACCCGCGGTCCTACCATGACCACGTGAACGACATCGACGCATGGGTGTGGTGGCTCGTCGGCGCGGCTGCGCTCGGAATCCCGCTCGTGGTGACCGCGATGCCGGAGTTCGGCATGCTCGCAGTGGGCGCCGTCGCCGCCGCGGTCCTAGCCGGACTGGGCTTCGGCGTCGTGGCGCAGGTGCTCACCTTCGTCGTCGTCGCGGTCGCCCTCATCGCCGTCGTACGGCCCATCGCTCTCCGGCACAGCGCCCAACGCCCCCAACTCGCCACAGGCATCGAGGCGTTGAAGGGCAAGCAGGCCGTCGTGCTCGAGCGCGTCGACGGCTCCGGAGGCCGGATCAAGCTGGCTGGCGAGGTCTGGTCGGCGCGCTCGCTCGACGCCGACAGCGCCTACGAAGTGGGGCAGGAAGTGGATGTCGTGGAGATCGAAGGGGCCACCGCGATCGTCATCTGACCTCGTAGGACTCAACTGAAGCGAACAGCCCACGAGTTGTGCGAGGGTCTGTCAGACTCGACCAGCAAGATCTTCAACAACCATAAGATCTTCCGAAAGCGCCGAGGCGGAGAAGGGTACGGGGAACGACGATGGAACCGGTCATCATCGTCCTGATCATTCTGGTGGTGTTGGTCTTCATCGCCCTGATCAGGACCATCCAAGTCATCCCACAGGCCAGCGCCGCCATCGTGGAGCGCTTCGGCCGCTACACGCGGACACTCAACGCGGGCCTCAACATCGTGGTCCCGTTCATCGACACGATCCGCAACCGCATCGACCTCCGCGAGCAGGTCGTGCCGTTCCCGCCGCAACCGGTGATCACCCAGGACAACCTGGTCGTCAACATCGACACGGTCATCTATTACCAGGTGACCGACGCCCGGGCCGCGACGTACGAAGTCGCCAGCTACATCCAGGCGATCGAGCAGCTCACCGTCACCACACTCCGCAACATCATCGGTGGCATGGACCTCGAGCGGACCCTGACCTCCCGCGAGGAGATCAACGCGGCTCTGCGCGGCGTCCTCGACGAGGCCACCGGCAAGTGGGGCATCCGCGTCAACCGCGTCGAGCTCAAGGCCATCGAACCGCCCACCTCCATCCAGGACTCGATGGAGAAGCAGATGCGCGCCGACCGTGACAAGCGCGCCGCGATCCTCACCGCCGAAGGTACGCGCCAGGCCGCCATCCTCACCGCCGAAGGTGAGAAGCAGTCCCAGATCCTGCGCGCCGAGGGTGAGGCCAAGGCGGCCGCCCTGCGCGCCGAGGGCGAAGCCCAGGCGATCCGCACGGTCTTCGAGTCCATCCACGCCGGCGACCCCGACCAGAAGCTCCTCAGCTACCAGTACCTCCAGATGCTCCCGAAGATCGCCGAGGGCGACGCCAACAAGCTCTGGATCGTCCCCAGCGAAATCGGTGACGCCCTCAAGGGCCTCTCCGGAGCCATGGGCAACTTCGGCCCGTTCGGCGGCAACTCGGGCGGCGGAGGCTCGGAGAAGGCTCCGGAACGCCGAGAGAAGCCGTCGATCGACTGACGCGCCCTGTACGACACCGGGGCTCACCTCCGACGGAGATGAGCCCCGAGTCCTGAGTACGGCCTAGGCGGCGGGCTGGGCCAGCCAGTCCGGAAGCGCCTCGAAGTCCTCACTGCCGAGCGTCAGCAGCATCGCGTCCTGAGGCGTCGGCTCGAACGGCTGCCGCAGCAACGGCATACCCGCCTGCTCCGGAGTCCGGTCCGCCTTACGGTGGTTGTCCTCCGCGCACGAGGCCACCGTATTCAGCCACGAGTCCTGACCACCCTGCGCCCTCGGCACCACATGGTCCACCGTGGTCGCCCGCCGACCGCAGTACGCGCACCGGTGCCGGTCCCTGACCAGTACACCCCGCCTCGACCACGGCGCTTGTCTTCGGAACGGCACCCTCACGTACCTGCACAGCCGGATCACCCGGGGCACGGGTATGTTGACCGCGGCTCCACGCATGCGCAGTTCGGGATGGGCCTGCTCGACAACGGCCTTGTCCTGCAGCACCAGAACGACGGCTCGATTCAACGTCACCGTCGACAGCGGCTCGAAGCTCGCATTCAGTACCAGCGTGTCCCGCATCCCAGCCCACCTCCCGTGCAGTCGGCCCACCCCCTGGCGGGCTTGGATCAACTCTGGCCGGGCACGCCGAGATGGACAACGCAATAAAAACTGCCCGCCCCTGATCAATTCCAAGACCAGAGGCGGGCAAACGTTCCATGAACGTCAGTCTTCGGCGGGGACCTCGTACTCACCGATCAGCTGGGCACGCGCGATCGCGTGGAAGCGCAGATTGAACCCGATGACGGCGGGAGAGACATCGGAGTCCGGGCCCAACTTCTCCTGATCCACGGCGTACACCGTGAACACATACCGGTGCGGCCCGTCCCCGGGCGGCGGAGCGGCCCCGCCGAAGTCCTTGCTCCCGTAGTCGTTGCGCACCTGCACGGCACCCTCGGGCAGCCCCTCGAACTTGCCGCTGCCCGCACCGGCCGGCAGCTCGGTCACCGAGGCCGGGATGTCGAAGACGGTCCAGTGCCAGAACCCGCTGCCCGTAGGGGCGTCCGGGTCGTAGCAGGTCACGGCGAAGCTCTTGGTCTCGGCAGGGAAGCCCTCCCACCGCAGCTGCGGCGAGGTGTTGCCGCCCGCGTAGACCTGAGCGTCCTTGAGCGTGGCGCCCTCCTCGACGTCCTCACTCGTCACCGTGAACGACGGCACGGGCGGATGGAAGTCATGGGGGAGCGGCCGCCGCTTGAGCTCGGTCACCTCGGTACCTCCTGATCGATGGCGGAATCAGCAGTTCCGAGCCTAGAACCAGTTGCGCTTGCTGCCGACCTCGGACAGCCACTGGTTGAGGTACGCCGCCCAGTCGGTCCCGTAGAAGTCCTGCAGACCCACCTGGAAGGACCGGAACGTGTCACTGCCCTCGCTGAACAGACCGGGCTTCTTGTCCATCTCCAGGATGACGTCCATGGCGTGCTCGTCGGCCACAAAGCTCAACTCGACCTGGTTCAGACCGCGGTACTGAGACGGCGGGAAGAACTCGATCTCCTGGTAGAAGGGCAGCTTCTGCCGCGTACCCCGGATGTGTCCGCGCTCCATGTCCGCGTTCTTGAAGCGGAAGCCCAGCTGGATGAACGCGTCCAGGATCGCCTTCTGCGCCGGCAGCGGGTGCACATTGATCGGGTCCAGGTCACCGGAGTCGATGGCCCGCGCGATCGCCAGCTCCGTGGTCACACCGATGTTCATCCCGCGCAGCGCCTGCCCGTCGATCATCGTGACCGGCGTCTCCCACGGGATCTCGAGCCCGAACGGCACCGCGTGAACGGCCCCGGCCTGCAGCTCGAAGGCGCCACCGAGCTGCACCTTGGTGAACTCGATGTTCTGCTTGTACTCCTCGTCGCCGCTCTCGACCTCGACCCGCGCCTGCAGACCGACGGACAGGCCCTCGACGTCCTGGTTCACGGACCCGCCCTGGATCCGCACCTCACCCTGGACGACGCCGCCCGGAACGACGTTGACCTCGGTCAGCACCGTCTCGACCGAAGCCCCGCCGGCCCCCAGGCTCGCGAGCAGCTTCTTGAACGCCATGTCTCTCCCTCTACGTGTGGACCCTTGATCCCTACAAACGTGATCCGGGCACGGCCGGTTCCGCCCCACACCCTGGCAAGGAGAGGGAACCTTGACCAGTCCTTGGTCTCCACCCGTCTGGACTAGGCTCGTGCCCCATGATCGCGCCACCGGACCGTACGCCACTCCCCAGGGAGTTCTTCGACCGCCCCGTCCTGGAAGTCGCCCCCGACCTCCTGGGCCGCATCCTCGTTCGTACGACACCGGACGGTCCGATCGCCCTGCGCCTCACAGAGGTCGAGGCCTACGACGGCCCGAACGACCCCGGCTCCCACGCCTATCGCGGCCGCACGGCCCGAAACGGTGTGATGTTCGGTCCGCCCGGGCACGTATACGTCTACTTCACCTACGGCATGTGGTTCTGCATGAACCTGGTGTGCGGCCCCGAAGGCAGGGCGAGCGCGGTCCTGCTCCGGGCCGGCGAGGTCATCGAGGGCGCCGAGCTCGCTCGTAAACGTCGACTCTCGGCCCGAAACGACAAGGAACTGGCCAAAGGGCCCGCACGTCTGGCCACAGCCCTGGACGTGGCCCGCGACCTCGACGGTACGGACGCGTGCGCCCCGGGAGACACCCCCTTGCGGATCCTGACAGGCACCGCCGTCACCTCCGACCAGGTACGCAACGGTCCACGCACCGGTGTGGCAGGTGACGGGGGCGTGCACCCGTGGCGCTTCTGGATCGCCAACGACCCGTCGGTGAGCCCTTATCGGGCCCACGTTCCCAGGCGCCGCTCAAGTTGACGCGCCCTTGGAAGGTGCGTAAGGTAGCCCGAGCCGCTTGACCCGGGTACGGCAATCGCCAGCAGCCGGAAGCGGCCAAACCACTACCTACGATCGCCCCTCGACAGGGTCGAATTTCGGTGTGCCCGCATGCCTGAATTCGGACTCGCGGAACTCGATTATGAGTTGGCCGGGAGAATCGGTTAACGTAGTGAATGCCGAAAGGCCCCGCCGACAGGGAATCAGGCCCGAAAGGATCTGATAGAGTCGGAACCGCCGAAAAGGGAAACGCGAAAGCGGAAACCTGGAAAGCGCCGAGGAAATCGGATCGGGAAACGGTCTGATAGAGTCGGAAACGCAAGACCGAAGGGAAGCGCCCGGAGGAAAGCCCGAGAG